>JAPLKX010000020.1 GCA_026387845.1 Candidatus Hydrogenedentota bacterium
CCACAAAAGCCGGGGGGCGTCCCGACAGCAGGCGAGGACGCCGCGGTGGGGACACCGGCACCACAATTTGCCCTGAATGAGTTCCGGCCGGTGGAGGAGATCTTTGGGTGCGACGTGGTGACGTTGCATGTGCCGTTGACGCGGAAGGGCGTGGATCGGACGTATCATTTGGTGGATGCCCGTTTTATTTCGCGGCTGCGCCCGGGGGCGATCTTGATTAACACGTCGCGGGGCCCGGTGGTGGATGGGGTGGATTTGAAAGGGGCTTTGGATTCGGGCCGTTTAGGGGCTTGTGTGCTGGACGTGTGGGAAGGGGAACCCAACATTGACACGTCGCTGTTGGAGCGTGTGTTTATCGGGACGCCGCATATTGCCGGGTACTCGTTCGACGGGAAGGTGAACGGTACGCGGATGATTTATGATGCGGCGTGCCGGTTTTTGGGAAGGGCGCCGGAGTGGGATCCTACGCCGTTGTTGCCGGCGCCGGAACACCCGCGGCTGCAAGTCGACGGAACAGCGAATGGGGCGCTGAATTCAACCGTGCGTGCCGTTTATGACATAATGCAGGACGACGCGGCGATGCGTGGCCTGATTCGGTGCGAGCCGGCCGAGCGTGCGGGATTTTTCGATCGGTTGCGCAAGGAATACGCGCGGCGTCGCGAGTTTTTTAATACGACGGTGGTGGTTCGGCCGCGAAACATCGAACTCGAGGCGCGGTTGGCCGGGCTTGGTTTCCAGATCGAGGTGTAGATTTTGCCGGTGTTATCGCAGATAGCGAGAGCGGGCAACCTGACCGATCAGGATTTGTTCCGGTTTGTTGAGCGGGCGTTTTCGGGCGAGGCGGTGGACGGGAAGCGGGTGTTGTGCATCATCCCGGACAGTACGCGGAGCATGCCGATGCCGGCGATGTTCCGTGGGTTGTGCGATGCACTGCATGGACGCAGTGCACCGCTCGGGGGCCGTGTGAAGAAGCTGGATTTCCTGGTGGCGCTGGGCACGCACCCGCCGATGAGCGAGGAGGCGCTGAACCGGCTGCTGGGGATTACGGCGGCGGAGCGGGCAGGGACGTATGGGCAGGTGGGTATCTACAACCACGAGTGGAAGAATAAACAGGCGCTGGCGGTTATCGGGGCGATAACGGAGGAGGAGATCGATCGGCTGTCGGGGGGCATGATGCGCCGGGGTGCTGAAGTGGCGATTAACAAGCGTGTGCTCGAATACGACCTGCTTTGCGTGGTGGGGCCGGTGTTTCCGCACGAGGTGGTCGGGTTCAGCGGGGGGAACAAGTATTTTTTCCCGGGGATAGCGGGCGAAGAGATTCTGAACCTGTTCCATTGGCTTGGCGCGCTGATCACGAATCCGGTGATCAACGGGAGCAAACACACGCCGGTGCGGGATGTGATCAACCGTGCGGCGTCGATGATACCGGTGGAGCGGCGGTGTTTTTGCCTGAACGTGACGGGGAAGGCGACGAGGGGGATCTTTTACGGGTCGTGCGAGGAAGCGTGGAGTTCCGCGGCGGACCTGTCGAAAGAGACGCATATTGTGTACAAGCGTCAGCCGTTTAAGAGTGTGTTGGCGGTGGCGCCGCCGATGTACGATGATTTGTGGGTTGCTGGGAAATGCATGTACAAATGCGAGCCCGTGGTTGCGGACGGCGGCGAGTTGATCATACTTGGTCCGCACGTGAATCAGGTCAGCGTGACGCACGGGCATTTGATAAGGCAGATTGGCTACCATACGCGGGATTATTTCCTGTGCCGGATGGAGCAGTTTGGGCACATTCCCGGGGGCATCCTGGCGCATTCGACGCATGTGCGGGGCATTGGGACGTGCGTGGGCGGGGTCGAGCGGTGCCGTGTGCGTGTGACGCTGGCGACGGGGATTCCCGAGGACGTGTGCTCGAGCATCAACCTGGGGTACCGGAACCCGGCGTCGATTCGGACGGAGGAGTGGAAGGATCGGGAGGACAAGGGGTACCTGTTGGTGCCGAACGCGGGCGAGATATTGTACAAGCTGGAGTCAGACAGGCATGCGTAACTTATGTGTGGTTTTATTGGCGATTGCGGCGGCGGGTTGTTTTCAGGGCGGAAAGCATGAGCCGCCGCGGCAGGCGGTGGAACTGAACAACCAGGCGTACCGGGCGTTCCAGCAGTCGGATATGGGCCAGGCGTTGCTGCTGGTGAATGATGCAATCCGGATTGATGCGAAGTTTGCGGACGCCTATGTGAACAAGGCGGCCATCCTGGATAAGCTGGGGAAGCGGGCGGAGGCGGTGGCGGCGCTGGAGACGCTTCTTAAGCTGAAGCCGGGTGATGGGGGCAGTTACGTTGCGCTTGGGGTGTTGCTGGAGAAGATGGGGCGGCGGGAGGAGGCGGAACCTCATTATGGGCGCGCGTTAAAGCTGTTTTCGGAGCAGTCGGAGCGTGCGAGTGCGAAGGAGAAGGCGCACGTGGAGGTGAATAAGGCGGTGGCGCAGTATTTGGCTGGGGATACGCATGGTGCGGTGGCGACGCTGGACGGGGTGTTGGCGGCGAACCCGAAGATGGATGCGGCGCGGGCATATAAGGAACGGATCGCGAGCGGGCGCCGGGAAAGTTTTTTGAACGGGCCGCGGTGAGAATTGCGGATTTCGGATTTCGGATTTCAGATTGAGGGAGGCGGAGAAGCGGAGAAGGACCTATAGGCCTATAAAAACTATAGGACGAATAGGACCTATGCAGGCGAGACGCCCGCACCACAAATGAGAGCCGACAGCAGGAGGAGATTGAGAGATGGGGCGGAATGTGATTGTTGCGCAGTCGGGCGGGCCGAGCCCGGTTATCAACAGTTCGTTGCGGGGCGTGATCGAGACGTGCCGGATGTTCCCGGATACGTTTGGGAAGGTTTACGCGGGTTGGCACGGTATCGAGGGGGTGTTGAAGGAGGAGTTGCTTGATCTGAGCGCGCAGGACGAGGAGGAGGTTGCGCTGTTGCGGTATACGCCGGCGGCAGGTTCGATCGGGACGTGCCGGTACAAATTGAAGAAGAACCAGGTCGAGGATTTCCAGCGCGTGATCGACGTGATGAAAGCGCATGAGGTCGGGTATTTCTTCTACAACGGCGGCAATGACTCGATGGACACGGCGAACAAGGTGAGCCAGTTGGCGCGGGAGAAGGGGCTCGACCTGATCGCGGTGGGTGTGCCGAAAACGATCGACAACGACGTGGGCGACAGCGAGTTCAAGTTGATCGATCACACGCCGGGGTATGGGAGCGTAGCTCGGTATTGGATGGGCATCGTGCAGAACGCGAACGAGGAGAACGCGGGTTCGTCGCCGGCGGACCCGGTGCTGGTCTTGCAGGCGATGGGCCGGAAGATCGGGTTTATCCCTGCGGCGGCGCGGCTGGCGGACCCGAAACGGGAGATGCCTCTTCAGATCTACATGGCGGAGTCGGGCGTGACGGGTGAGGAGATGTGCGACCGGGTGAGCGATGAGTTGAAACGTAGCGGCCGGTGCATTGTGGTGGTGAGCGAAGGGTTCGACCTCGGCGACTTGGGATTCACGCGGGACAGCTTCGGCCACGCGCAGTACAGCGCGTCAAAGACGACGGTTGCCCAGCAAGTCGTGAACATGCTGAACGACCGGGGGTTGCCGGTGGGCGGTGCGGCGCGGGGGCAGGTGTCGGGGACGGATCAACGGGACACGTGCGTGTACGCGTCGGTGGTGGATTTGGACGAGGCGTACAAGGTGGGGCAGAAGGCGGTGACGATTGCGCAGTCGGGTGAGACGGGTTACATGGCGACAATTTTGCGGAAGCCGGGGGTGATCTACGCCGTGGAGTATGACCGGGTTCCGCTGGCGGACGTGGCGAACAGCGAGCGGTCGTTTCCGAAAGCGTGGCTGTCGCAGAGCAAGATTGATGTGACGGACGATTTTGTTCGTTACGCGAAGCCGCTGATCGGCGAGGATTGGGCGAGCGTGCCGGTGGTGAACGGCAGGCAGCGGTTCGCCCGGTTCAAGCAGATATTTGCGGAGAAGAAACTGGGGGTATGTGCTGGAGGGAAAGCGGAAGAAGTGAGGCGGAAGAGGACAAAAGGGACCTAAATGACATAAGCGACATAAGAGTGCAGGCGGGACGCCCGCACCACAACATAGAAAGAATTAAGGAGAGGCGCGCGATGGCGAAAATGGATATGGGGTTGATTGGCCTTGCGGTGATGGGCGAGAACCTTGTGTTGAATATGGAGAGCAAAGGGTTCGGTGTGGCGGTGTTTAACCGGACCGTGTCGAAAGTGGATGCGTTTGTGCAGGGCCGCGGCGCCGGCAAGAACATCGTTGGCTGCCACAGCATTGAGGAGCTCACGGCGAACCTGAAGACGCCGCGGAAGATCATGCTGATGGTGAAGGCGGGGAAGGCGGTGGACGATTTCATTGAACTGCTGATCCCGCACCTCGAGCCGGGCGATATCATCATCGACGGGGGCAACAGCCATTTCCCGGACACGATCCGGCGGGCGCAACAGGTCGAGAGCAAGGGGTTGCGGTACATCGGCACCGGCGTGTCGGGCGGCGAAGAAGGCGCGCTGATCGGGCCGTCGATCATGCCGGGGGGCTCGCCGTCGGCGTGGGAACACGTGAAACCGGTTTTTCAGGCGATTGCGGCGAAAACGTCCGATGGCACGCCGTGCTGCGACTGGGTCGGCGAGGGCGGTGCGGGCCATTTTGTGAAGATGGTGCACAACGGGATCGAATACGGCGACATGCAGATGATCTGCGAGACCTATCAGATGATGAAAGACGGCCTCGGTATGTCGAACGATGAGATGCACGAGGTGTTTGCGGAATGGAACCGTGGCGAACTCGATTCGTACCTGATCGAGATCACGCGCGACATCCTCGGATACAAGGACGAAGAGGGGAATTATGTGGTCGACCTGATCCTCGATACGGCGGGGCAGAAGGGCACGGGGAAGTGGACGGTGATCACGGCGCTCGATCAGGGCCAGCCGTTGACGCTGATTGGGGAGGCGGTGTTTGCGCGGTGCCTGTCGGCGTTGAAAGACGAGCGGGTGGCGGCGTCGGGGAAAATCAAGGGCGACGTGAGCCGCATCAAGGTCGACAAGAAACTCTTTGTGGACGACCTGCGGAAGGCCCTGTTTGCGTCGAAAATCGTGAGTTATGCGCAGGGCTACCAGTTGATGCGGTCCGCGGCCAAAGAGTTTGGGTGGAACCTGAATTATGGCGGGATCGCGCTGATGTGGCGCGGCGGGTGCATCATCCGGTCGGCGTTCCTCGGCAAGATCAAGGAGGCGTTCGAGCGCAACCCGAACCTCCAGAACCTGTTCCTCGACCCGTTCTTCAAGGACGCCGTGACAAACACCCAGGCGAGTTGGCGCCGCGTGGTGTCGACCGCCGTGACGCTCGGCACCCCCGTGCCGGCAATGTCCTCGGCGCT
>JAPLKX010000068.1 GCA_026387845.1 Candidatus Hydrogenedentota bacterium
ATCCCGCTCGCCCCGGCACACCCCGAGGCCTCGTATGATGCGCGTACTCGTCGCAGACCCACACGTCCTCTCCCGAAAAGGATGGGCCGCCGTGCTCGCCGAAACGCCCGACTGCCGCCTCTGCGCCGAAGCCGACAGCCCCGCCGGCACGCTTGACAAAATCGCCTCCGAAAATCCCGACCTGCTCATCCTCGATCTCAAACTCGCCCCATGCCCCGGAATCGAGTTCCTTAACCAAATACGCTCTATCCATCCCACCCTACCCGTACTCATAAACACCGCCCTACCCGAAGACCTCTACGGTCCACGCGTGCTCCGCGCTGGCGCCGCAGGCTTCATCCACAAAACCGCACCCATCGATTCACTCCTCCAGGCCGTACGCAAATCCGCACAAGGCGGAAAATTCCTCACTCACGCACTCGCCGAAATACTCGCCGTCCAACTCGGCGCCGGCTCAACCCAGCCACCCCACGAAACCCTCTCCGACCGTGAATACCAGGTCTTTTGCCTCATTGCGCGCGGCAAACAAGTCTCACAAATCGCAAAAGAACTCGCGCTCAGCGTTAAAACCATCAGCACGTTCCGCTCCCGCGTGCTGACCAAGCTCGCTATGAAAAACAACGCCGACATCACTCGGTACGCTATCAAACAGGGGCTCGTCGAATAAACGGAGATCCAAACATGGCCTTCGCGCCCGGCAGCCAACTCACTCCACAACAAGACGTACTCAAACTCGTCACACCGCGGCTCGCCGTACGGTATGGCGTCTTCCCCCTCCGCCTCGAACAAAACACTCTCATCGTCGCTATGGCATCTCCCGACGCATACGACGTGCTCGACGACCTCCGCATGGTCCTCGGAATACCCGTCAAAGGCGAACGCGCCGAACCTCCCGCAATCGCCGACGCCATCCGCGAACATTACGGCGTCGGCGCTGACACACTCGACTCGCTCGCCATTCACCGAGTCACCGAAACCCAGCAGGATACCACCGAAGCCGGAATCGACGACCTCGCCGCCGAAGCTTCCATCGTAAAGTTCGTCAACCAACTCATCGTCGACGCATACAACTCCCGCGCTACCGACATCCACCTCGAACCGTTCGAAAACCGGTTCCGCGTACGGTACCGAATCGACGGCATCCTGTCCGACGCTCACATCCCCGAATCCATCAGGCATTTCCGCGATTCCATCACATCACGAATCAAAATCATGGCCAACCTCGACATCTCCGAACGAAGGCTCCCACAGGACGGTCGCATCCGCGTGCGGATCGCCTCAAAAGATTTCGACCTCCGCGTCTCAATCATACCCATCGCGCACGGTGAAAGCGTCAACATCCGCATACTCCAGCGAAGCAACGTGCTCATGGGACTCGACGCCATCGGGTTCGACGACGCCGCACTCACCCGGTTCCACGCCCTCCTCAACCGGCCACACGGAATCCTCCTCCTCACCGGCCCTACCGGCAGCGGCAAAACCACCACGCTCTACGCTTGCCTCAGCCGGATCAACGACTCCGAACGTAAAATCATCACCATCGAAGACCCCGTCGAATACCAAATCGACGGCATCTGCCAAATGCAGGCTAAACCCGACATCGGGTTCTCATTCGCCAGCGGCCTCCGCTCCATGCTCCGCCACGACCCCGACGTCATGCTCGTCGGCGAAATACGCGATTTCGAAACCGCTGAACTCGCCATCCGATGCGCGCTCACCGGTCACCTCGTGTTCTCCACACTCCACACAAACGACGCACCAGGATCCATGCCGCGGCTACTCGACATCGGTATCGAACCATACCTCCTCGCATCTTCCGTCGAAGCCGTCATCGCTCAACGACTCGTATCTACGAACTCATGACCATGAACGACCAAATTCGATCCCTCGTCATGCAGCGCGCGCCAGGGTCCGCCATCAAACAAGCCGCCATACACAGCGGTATGCTGACACTCCGAAAAACCGGAGCACTCAAGGCCGCCCAAGGGATCACCACCGTCGACGAAATACTCCGAGTCACACAAGTCGACCAGGACTTCTAAACCATGTTTAATAAGCTTCGCCGAACCGCTCGTACAAGAAGCGGCGTCCCGCCCCAACTGTCATTCCGAGGAGCGCTGGCCCCCGGCTTAAGTCCTGCAACGCTCCTTTATACCCAGCGCGACGTGGGAATCCCCCAGGTATCTTTGCCGGCTCGCACCAGTCGATTAACCCGCGCCTCCAAAACTCAGCCCACCTATCATGTTGGGCTGTAGGTGGATGGCTTATGGGAGTGTAGGTGAATGTCCTATAGAGGGTCGCCGAGTGGCCGATGGACTCTCACGAACTTTAGTGCCATTGTAGCGCAGATAGACATATCCGCCCACACACCAAAATCAAAGGATCGCCAATGAACAAAACAAGACGCCCCAAAAACCACGGGTTCACACTCATCGAGCTCATGCTCGTCGTCATCATCATCGGCATCCTCGTCTCCATTGTCGTGCCCCGACTCACCGGCAGAACTAAACGCGCCAGGATGGCCGCCGCAAAAATGACCGTGCAAAACGTCTCCACCGCACTCGAAGCATTCGAACTCGACCTCGGCCGGTTCCCCACCGTCGAAGAAGGCCTGGTAAGCCTCGTCGAGCGTCCCGCCACACTCGCACCCGAAGAAGAATGGAACGGACCCTACCTGAAAGAAATCCCGCTCGACCCATGGAAACGCGAACTCGTCTACAAATGCCCCGGCGAAGTCTCCGTCGATTTTGATCTCGCCTCACTCGGGCCAGACGGACAAGAAGGAACCAACGACGATATCCTCAACTACCGCAAAAAAGAATAGCCGCGCGTTCACGCTCATCGAACTCCTGCTCGTCGTCGTTCTACTCGGCGTGCTCGCCGGCGTCGTATTCCCACGCCTCAGAGGAAGCGTACGCGCAACCGGGCTCGACGAAGCCGCTCAACGGCTCGCCGCATTCATCCGATTCGCCCGCGCCGAATCCGTCCGCCGAGCACTCAAAATCCAACTCACCATCCACTCACCGCGCGCCACATGCTCGCTCGCACTCCAAAACACCGAATCCACCGCGCCCGAAGACTTCACCACGTTCGACGACCCCCTCCTCGACCAAGAACTCGCACTACCCCAGGGCGTACGAATCGGCCGCGTCCGCCAGGCACAACAAACACTCCGCGCCCCCATCATCGTATTCAACCCTGACGGCGTTTCCGAACCCTACTCCATCGAACTCACCGACCAGTCAAACCGCGTGTTCCTCGTCGAAATCGGTCCCTGGCTCGACCAAGTCACCGTCTCCCGCAAAAAGGAACCCGCACCATGACCCACAAACCCCTCCAACCAACCCCTCCCTGCACCCTCTCTCCTCATTCATCATTCATCACTCATCATTCATCAGACTCCAGACTCCAGACTCCAGACTCCTCTTATTCATCCTTCATCCTTT
>JAPLKX010000772.1 GCA_026387845.1 Candidatus Hydrogenedentota bacterium
TTGCGTGACCGTGCTAACTTCCCGCATCGGGCAGGCACGGTCACGCAACGGCGCGTGGCCGTGCCACCCGGCAAAAGGGTGTGCCCCCGAGAGTGATGCAGTTCGAGTCGGCGGAAGCGGTCAATGGCGGAAGTCAGGACAAACGGACGGCGGCTGCGGGGCACGAAGACGTGGAAACGCAAGTGCGATTGCGGCCGGTGCGTTTGGCCTCGTAGAGGGCGTTATCCGCCAGGCGCATCAGGATATCGGTGGAGGCGGCGTTGGGTCCTTCGGCCGCCGCAATACCCGCACTGAAGGTGACCCGTACGGAATTTCTGCCGTCGGAAGCGTTGTGCTTGGCCAACTCCTGACGGATGCGTTCGATGGCCGTGATGGCCTCGGACAGGCTGGTGTCGGGCATCAGGATGACAAACTCATCGCCGGCGTAGCGGGCCACCACGTCCGTGCCGCGCGCTTTGGCCTTGAGAATCCGGGCTGTTTCAACGAGTACGCGGTCGCCAAAGGCGTGGCCGTACGTGTCGTTGGCCGACTTGAAGTGGTCGATGTCGAGCATCACGAGGGCCAGATTAGCGCCTTTGCGGCTGCGGCGCAGCATCTCGCGGTCGAGCGTTTCGATGAACCAGCGGCGGTTCCAGAGGCCCGTCAGGTCATCGGTGGTTGCGAGTTCCTCCAGCCGCAGGTTGGCCTCTTGCAGTTTTTCCTCGGCGTGCTTTCGGTCGGTGATGTCGCGGCAGGACTCGATGACCTGGATGACGTCGCCTTTCTCGTTGAGGACCGGCGACGCCACGATTTCGATCACGTGCGAACTGCCATCAGCGTTGAAGTGCGTGTGGGTGAGACGGGCCGGTTGCCTGGTCTCGAAGACGATAGTCAGCGGGCAAGGGCCTTCTGTTCCTTCGCACGGCGTATCCCTGCGATGGGAAACCCGGTGACATTTCATTCCCAGGGCCACAGGGTCGATCCCTCCGGCGGCCTGCCTGACCACTTGGTTACACAGGACGATGCCATGATCTTTGTCAATGACCAGGAAGGGATCGGCGATGGCATCAATAACGGTCTGCAGGTTACGGTGCGCCCTGGCCCTGTCCTCGGCGTAGTGGCGCTGGGCTTCCTCTTTCGAACGGCTTTCTTCAACCAGGCGGCGGTAGAAGGCCGACATCCGGCTCTCCGCCCGCCCCAGGACGAAATAGGAGAAAGCCGTAAGGATCCCGATGACCAGCAGGCCGGCCCCGATCGCCATCAGGATCTGGTCGCGGGCCTGGGCGTAGTATGGCGAGACGTCCTGGAAGATGAGGAACTTGCCCACGTTGCGCCCGCGGGCGTCGCGAAGCGGCAGGCAGGTGCTCCAATACTGCCGGCCGTTCAGCCTGATCGGCAACGCCTCACCGCTGCACTTGCTCTCCTCTTCGGACAAGCACGGATCGATGCCGGCCGGAACGTCGTTCAGGGTGCTCAGGACGGCGGCCCAGTGTTCGAACTGGTCCCAGCGGGCCGGTTGGTTGAGCATCCGCATGCCGGTTTCCCAACCCTCGCGGACGAGGAAGTTCTTGTTCACGAGGGTGCAGGACTCGACGCCGAACCTGTTGCGCAACTGGGCGGTCAGATGCGAGAAATCGTGCCCCAGTTCAACGTACCCCAGCAGGCGCGGGCCGTCACGCCAGGGGATGACCGTTCTCAGGGCGAAGGTTCCCAAGGGGCCCAGTTCCAGGCCGCTCACCGCCTGCCCCGTCCGTTCCGCCTCCAGAGTCGTGAAGCGGTCGATCGTGTCGCCGTATTGCTCCGGTTGATGGAGCCGGAGAATGCAGACGCGGTCGGGGCCCGTGAAGTTGAAATGCGTG
>JAPLKX010000244.1 GCA_026387845.1 Candidatus Hydrogenedentota bacterium
GAGGGCCATCATCGTTTCAGGCCGGCCCTACGACCGCAAGTGGAAAACTCAGTGCAAAAACGCGCCCGGCAATCTGCCCACACCCACAAAAGTAGCTTGACTTTCAACACACTATCTACCTTGAGGGAGTTGGCCGTTACCTGATAAACTTAGTTAGGTTCCCGCTGATGGAAGCAACCCTACGGATGCCGCAGGTGGCGGCATGTTTTTTTGGACCTTTCTTAAGGCGCGCGCGAGTGCGCGTTATTGAAGGAGGCAGTTTTATGGCAATAGCACCGCATGGCGGGGTGCTCGTAGACCGGCTGTTGACGGGCGCCGCGCTCGACGAGGCGAAATCGTGGGCGGCGTCGATGCCGCGAGTCAAAGTAGACGCCTATACGGCGTTCGACATCGATGGGATCGCCAAGGGGCTTTTCAGCCCGCTGACCGGTTTCATGAGCGAGGCGCAGACGCGCCGTGTGCTGGACACGATGTACCTTCGGGATGGGCTGCCGTGGACGATCCCGATCCTGCTGGCGGCCAGCCAGGCCGACGCGGACCGGCTCAAGGTGGGTTCGCCTGTGGCTATCGAAGACGATATGGGGGAACTGGTGGCGATCCTGCATTTGTCCGAGAAATTCTCGATGGACCACGGGGAGATTTGCGAGAAGGTGTATTTGACTCGGGACACGGCGCACCCGGGAGTCGCGTACACGATGTCGCTGGGCCCGGTGTTTCTGGCGGGCGACCTGGATGTGCTGAAGGCGCGCGAGATCGAATTCCAGGAATACAACCTCACGCCTCGGGAGACGCGGGCGGAATTCGCGCGGAAGGGTTGGCGGCGGATCGTGGCGTTTCAGACGCGCAACCCGGTACACCGCGCCCACGAATACCTGCAAAAGGTCGCCATGGAAATTGTGGACGGCCTCCTGCTCCACCCGCTCATGGGCACGACGAAAAGCGACGACATCCCCGGCGACGTCCGGATGGAGTGTTACAAGACCATCCTCGACATCTATTATCCGAAAAACCACACGATGCTTACGATCATGCCGGTGAACATGCGGTATGCCGGGCCAAAAGAAGCCATCATGCACGCCATCATCCGGAAGAACTATGGGTGCACGCATTTCATCGTGGGCAGGGACCACGCCGGGGTGGGCAACTACTACGGGTCGTATGATGCCCACTATATTTTCGACAAGTTCGAGCCGGGCGAGATGGGCATCACGCCGCTGTTCTTCGAGCACTCGTTTTATTGCAGGGCCTGCGGCAACATGGCGTCAATCAAAACGTGCCCGCATGACAAGGAGCACCACGTTTTCCTCAGCGGGACCAAAGTGCGCGAGATGCTCAAGGCGGGTCAGATTCCGCCGGCCGAGTTCACCCGCCCCGAGGTGGCCAAAGTTTTGATCAAGTGGGCGCAAAGCGAAACGGGCTGATGGGGAAACGGGCGCAGCGGCGGGTGCTCGTAATCGGGCTGGACTGCGCGGCGCCGCGGTTCGTGTTTGGCCCCGAGGCGTTCCGGCTGCCCAACATCCAGGGTCTGGCGGAGCGCGGCATGTGGGGCCGGCTGCGGAGTTGCGACCCGCCCATCACGGCGCCGGCATGGGCCTGCATGATGTCCGGCAAAGACCCGGGCACTCTGGGCTGCTACGGGTTCCGCAACCGGACTGACTATTCCTACGCCGGTATGTCCACCGCAACCGCCGCTTCCATAAGGGAGAAACGGGTCTGGGACATCGTGTCGAGGGCCGGCAAGAAGGTGGTTGTGCTTGGGGTGCCGCAGACATACCCTGTCTCGCCGGTCAACGGGTGGCTGGTGGCCGATTTCCTTGCGCCAGACACGCGTGCCGATTATGCGTATCCGCGAGGGCTCAAAGACGAGTTGCAGCAAGCCATCGGCGAATACATCCTGGATGTGGAAGATTTCCGGACGGACGACAAGCCGGCGTTGCTCGAACGAGTCCACGCCCTGATGCACAACCGGTTCGACGCGGCGGGTTATCTGATGAAATCGAAGCCGTGGGATTTCTTCATGCTGGTCGAGATGGGCGTGGACCGGCTCCACCACGGGTTTTGGAAGTATTGTGACCCGGAGCATCCCAAGTTCGACCCAAACAATCCGTTCATTGATGCGTTCCGCAACTACTATGAATCGCTTGATGCCCGGATCGGCGAGTTGCTTAAGTTGGCCGGAGACGATGTGGCCGTCCTGGTCGTATCCGACCACGGGGCAAAAGCCATGCACGGCGGTGTGTGCCTCAACCAGTGGCTTATCAACGAAGGCTTCCTCGCTCTCAAAGAGGGTGTTGATTGTGGTGCGGGCGTCCCGCCTGCACTTTTCCCGTTGAAAGCTTCGCAAGTGGACTGGAGCAAGACGACGGCATGGGGCGCGGGTGGGTATTACGGCCGGGTATTCATTAACGTAGCGGGTCGCGAGCCCGAGGGGATAGTGCCGGAGGCCGAGTTCGAGTCGTTTCGCGAGGAACTGGCGGGCCGGATCAGAGCCATTCCCGGCCCAATGGGATATCCGCTGGGCAACTCTGTATTGAAACCGCAGGATATTTATCGGGAGGTGCGGGGAATCCCGCCGGACCTGATTGTCTATTTCGGCGATCTCAACTGGCGCGCCGTGGGATCCATCGGCCACGACTCGATTTTCACGTACGAGAACGATACCGGCCCGGACGACGCCAACCACGATTACGAAGGCATCTTCATCATGAACGACGGGACGGATCGCGGCGGCGGCCAGCTTTACAAGCTCAATATAGTGGACGTGGCGCCGACCGTCCTGGCGCTGATGGGGATCGAGCCGGAGACGGACATGCAAGGCCGGTCCGTATGTTAAACTGCGGGCCTGCCGTCGCGAGGGAATCGATATGGAACACACGGTGTGCGTGCAGTTGAAAGGGGCGAACGTGGGGGAGGTGGCGGGGATTTTGACGGGCCGCCTTGCGGAATTTGGATGCGGAGCCGGGTGGGCGGAATCTTGGTTGTGCATTACGGCAGGATCAGTTCGTGGGCAAGAACCAAAAGCGGGACACCCCCCACAACGCGCGCCGCAGACGGCGCGGCCGGGGGGCGTCCCCAACGTTGGTTGTTGAACTTGATGGCAATGACAGCGGAAAAAGTGATTGACATACTGGCCGAAAACGGGATTATTTCATTGCCGGCCGCGGGGTTTACGCCCGAGGAAGAATTGAAAATCCGGCGGCGGTTGCAGGACCTGGGATACATCGAGTAACGACGAACGGTCGCGCGGGAGCGCGACCCCACCGGGGATTGACAAATGCTGGTAGGCGTCAACGCTGTAAATTTGCGCGCGGGCTGGGGCGGCGGCGAAGAACGGTATCTCCGCGCAGTGCTCAACTCGATGCGGTCGCTCCAGCCGCATACGTCTTTCGTCATCTTCACGGGCGCCGCCTGCCATGACTCGTTTCAGCCGTTCGACCGGGTGCTGGTCGAGCCCACGCGCTCGCTGCTGGGTTCAAAGACGGCCGAATTGGTTCGCGGGGCGAAACAGGCGGGAATTGATCTGCTGCTTACGTCGTTGGAAGACGCGCCGGCGCCGCCCTGCCCGGTCCCGACTGTTTTGCTGACGATGGGCCTTCACGGGCGCAGAACACCCAAGCAAACGAAGACGCTCGAGCGCGCCATTCTGAACGCGGCGATGCTGGTTGCGCCGTCGGAGTTTGTGCGGAAACAGCTTGGGGTGCTGGGTGCGCCGCTCGACCGGGTCGTGGTCGCCCCGTATGGGATCGACGCGGTGTTTGGCGAGCCGCAACCCAGCATCGTCGAGGAGCCCTACCTTCTCGCGGTGGGCGATACGCGCCCGTTCAAAAACATCGACCGGCTTCAGCACCTGTACCATCACCTCGAGGCACAGTTGCCTCACCCGCTCGTTATTGCGGGCAGGCCTTGTGAATCGGAGCCGGCGGATTGGGGTCCGCGGGTGATCCGGTTTGACTACTGCCCCGCTTCGTACCTGGCGGCGCTGTACCAGCATTGCGACGCGTTCGTGCACCCCAACCACGACGACGGGGCGGCTGTCGCGGTTCTCGAGGCGATGCGGAGCGGTGCGCCGGTTGTGGCGTGGAGGGCCGGGGCGATCCCCGAGTATGCCGGGGATATTCCCATTTACCCGAATGCGGACACGGTCACCGCTTGGGCCGCGGCGGTCCGGCAAGCAATGGACAAGACCGACCCGCACCGGGAAAAACGCCTGAAAGTCGGCCGTCAACTGGCCGCCGAGCACACCTGGGAAAAAACCGCCTGGAAATTGCTCACGGCGTTTAAACACGCCAAGCAGGCGGCGAAATAACACGAGAAAATGCCCTCTCAACTATCCTGAAAATGCGGGCTATTTTGGAGTGCGGCACCGTGCTGCCGCTTTTTCGGCGGGAAAGCTTTGTTTGACAAGTGCAACACCGTTTGCAGGGAAAGCCTTGCACTATAAAAAGCGGCAGCAAGCTGCCGCACTCCAAAATAGCCCGCGGAACAAAATTGCGGCTAAACTGGTTCCCACGATGGGTTCGGTGTGTTCCCCGGCGCGGGCGGTAAGGACCGCCGGTATTCCGGCAGATGCCGCTCCCACAGTTTACTAGGGGTTTTCCCCCAGGAATAACCGGGCTTTTTACGGATGCACCGGGCGGTCCGAATGACGTATCGTGGCGCTGGGAGTATCGTCAGGCTGATTGGGAGGCGGAAGCATGGCAGCGGGAGGGGCATTTTTCTGGACAGCAGCGGCATCTGTTTTCATCTGTGCCTGCCTGCTGCTTTCCGGCTGCCCGGAATCCGCGGGCCGCGTCGGCAATGACGTCTGCCTCACCTGCCATCAGGGCACCCTGGCGCCCGACCAGAGGTCGTTCGTAACCGGGACGCACAGATTCCTCGATTGCGAGACGTGCCATGGCGATGGGCTGGCCCACGTCAGAAACGGGGGCCGGGGCGGGCTGTTCATCTTCGATCCCCGCGACGAGCCTTTCAGAGAAAACGACGAACTTTGCGAGCGTTGCCACCCGGGCGAGGCGGGGCAGTACGTTCAGAGCGTGCATTTTGAGGAGGAGGCGGTGCGGTGCACGGGCTGCCACGATGTCCACGAGGCTTCCGAGACGCGCCGGCCGTTTATCGACAATTCGCTGTGTCTTCATTGCCACGCCGAGATCGAATTCCCGACGGTGGAAGACATTGTTGCGCACACGTTCCACCCGTACGACCCCACCGGGACGCGCGCAAGCCGGTGCGTGCCGTGCCACATGCCGCCGCTGCGCCGGCAAGATCAAGCGGACGGGCCGCATTCGCACACGTTTGAACCCATACGGCCCATCAGGAGCAATGAGGCGATGGACGCAGGCGTCTTCCCGGCGCCGCCCAACTCCTGTGCGGGCATCATGGGGTGCCACGACGGGACCGTGCCGACGGCGCCCGTCTTTAACGTGGATAACCCGCAAGACAATATCATTCTGCAGACAATCTTCGACGAGCGGTATGGAGAAGAGGAAGAGGACTGACGGTTGGCCACAAGCGGAAGGAAATCGGGCTGGATTGGGCCGGCACTGGCGCTGTTGACGGCGCTCTGCCTCGTTATGTGTTGCGCGGCATTCGCACAGGACGCGGCCACGCAAAGCCCTAAGGCTGAAGCCCCCGCAAAGGAAGCACCGCCCGTGGAAAAAGCACCCGCGGAACCGCCTCCGGTAGAAGCCCCCAAGACGGAAGCGCCCACAACCGAAGCGCCGAAGGCCGAAGCACCCGCAACGGAAGCGCCGAAAACTGAAGCGCCGGCTGCGGAGGCGCCTGCGGTGCCTGTGCCCGGCCCTGCCGCCCCAAAGAAATGGTTTTCTGGCCGTTATGAGGCAACTGTCGATGCGGAATGGGATAAAGACGATTCGGCTGCGGGTCTGAACCAGACATTGAAACTGGACATCACGCCGCCGAAGTATCCGCGGTTGCGGGTCCACGGGCTGGTATGGACCAACGTAAACCTCGACGAGAATCCAAGCGAAAACAGCGCGTTGCACGACCTCAATTATGCTTCGGATTCGGACGTTCGTGCGCGCTTGCTGGACCTGTACATCGAGTACGACGACCTGTGGGGCGACTCGACGTTGCGGTTCGGCCGGCAACGCATATTGGAGAGCCTCACGACCACGCGCATTGACGGGCTTTACTTCCGTCAGCAGCGTGCCCGCTGGGACTGGTACGTGTTCGGCGGCGCGCGCGCAAGCCTGTATTACGATACACACGACGATTTGGCGGTGGGCGGCGGCGTGTCGTGGACACCGCTTCCGCGGACGCGGCTGGCTCTCGACGCGTACTACGCCGATGAGAACCGTGACGAGGGCGGGCGGCGAACGTTTTGGGAGGATTTGGCGGGGTTGAGTTTTCCGCGGCGGATCGAAACAGACCTGAGCGATTGGCTGGCGTCAGTGAGTGTATGGCAGCGTATCACGGATGACCTCACCCTGTTCGGGCGGCTGCGGTTCAAAGATGGAAAACCGGACGAGCTTCTCCTGAATGCGACGGGATTTGTGCCGCAGTGGGATTTAACCTATGAAGTCCGGTATCTCAACCGGTTGAAACGTGCCGGCGACCGGGTTGACGATCTCACCGCCTATTTCCGCATCCTGGATTATTACGAGCAGTACCAGGACTTTTTCGTCGCCCTCCACAAACCCGTTACGGCCAAGATCACACTGTCGCTGGAAGGCGAGATCCGCGAGTCGGAAGAAGACTCCTGGGGCACGGGAAACCGGGACTATCAGCGGTTCGCCCTGATCGGCGGGGTCGATGATATTGTCAAAGACACCAACCTGCGGCTGGCGCTCGAGCGGTGGAACGTTGAGGACGGCGAAGGGTTCTGGGCAATAACGGGCGAGGCGAGCCGGACGTGGGGCGGGCTTGAACTGACCGTTGGGACCGCCTACGAACGCTATAAGGACCGGCTTGTGGAATACAGAGCGTGGCCGGGCATTTTGAACCAGGCGCTGGTCTGGGCGGTTCCGGGTTACTACCTGACATCCAACCCGCTGGTTTTCCTTTTCGACGACTGGGCGGTCGAGACGCGCGAGGATATCTATTCCGTGTATGGGCGCGCCCAATGGGAATTCAAGCAGAACCAGGCGCTGAACCTGCGGGTGACTTACGAAGAGGACGAAAGCCCCGATTCGCCGTACTGGCGCGTCCTGGCCGGTTATACGCTGCACTTTTAAAAGGACTCCGGAAGAGATGGGAGCAATGCGCGAACGTTTTCGAGGGCACGAGCGAAAGGTTTTAGCGGGCGCGGTGTGCCTGGTGCTGGCGGCCTGCGCCACGCTCACGACCATGAAGCTCGCCCGGACCGACCGGGGCATAAAGTTTTCTCATCCCCCGCACAAGGACACGGGGTGCACCGACTGTCACACGATCTCCGGCGCCGACGCCTCGATACCCGGGCATGATGTGTGCGGCACATGTCATGATTTCGACGTCGATAAGCCCGACCCCAAACAGTGCGGCGTTTGCCACACCCGGCCCGATTATACCGTTGAGCCGCGCAAGAAACGGCTGAGCGACGAGTTGATCTTCACGCACGACAAGCACGTGGAAAAGAAAGTCGAATGCGCCACGTGCCATCCCAACCCCGATAAATCAGTGCTGCCAAACGTTCCGCTCATGCCGTTCTGCATGAAGTGCCACGGCAGCGTCGACCCGGCCCTGAACGAATGCCCCGTGTGCCACAAAGAAATTCGAAAAGACAAGGCGCCCACGACGCGGGCGGGTTACCGGCTAGCGCACGATTCCCCGCAAATCTGGACAAAAACCCACGGCCAGGAATTCCGGTACGACCGCGCCTATTGCGCCTTGTGCCACGACAACCAGACGTTTTGCCAGGATTGCCACCAAAAGACCCCGCCCGCAGACCATACCATCGCGTGGCGGCGGAAACCGCACGGGTTGCGTGCGTCCTGGGACAGGACGCGTTGCGCGGCGTGCCACGACGAGGACTCGTGCATGAAGTGCCACGACCACACGCAGCCGGCGTCGCACCGCGGTGCGTGGGGCAGGCCGATAAACACGCACTGCGCCAACTGCCATTTCCCGCCGCAGGACAACAACTGCACGGTTTGCCACGAGGAGATCGACCACGAGGCCGCCAAGCCGTCGCCGCACGAGTTTGCCGTCTACCCGACCCCGTGTTCGGTATGCCACCCCGGCTCGAACCCGTTCCTTCCCCCACATACAATGAACAGCACCACCCGGTGCGTGTTCTGCCACTCGATGTAGCGAAGCCCCAGCGTGAGAGGATTCCACCCCTCGTCCGCTCTTTTTAACGCGGCGCTGCTTCAAACTTCACCATCCTTTACGACACCCTTCCTTTTGCAGGTTGGGCACACGCCCATTCGGAGATGGGCGCTACGGTGATTCAACTTTTGGTTGTGGTTGGAGTGGGAACTAACATGAACCAATTCGTACGCCAAAGACCCGAAGGCGGCAGACCTCCTTCTCTGCCTCTTGACAAGAACTTATCATGGATGTCCCCGTTTCCCCCAAAAGATGCAAGTTGCGAAGTCAAGCTTCATTTGGAGGTAAGAGCCATGTACAAGCCGACCAAGATTTTGACATGGATTGTGGCAAATGTCGAGGGGATGCGGGAAAAGAAGGCACGTTAGTTTTTGGGTTTGGGTGGGGCGTCTGTGCCTAATGGGCAATCATCGCCGAGGGCGTTGTCGTCGCGGAGGTTTGGGCCGATGCTGTATAAGGTGCATTCGGTGTTGGAGATTTTGCGGTAGATGAAAGGTTTGCCGGAAAAGGGGTCGGGCGGTAGTTCGGGCGCTATCTGTTGGAGGTCCTCGAGCTTTTCGGGATATGTTCCTTGTTTTTGCCTGTACAGATCCAGCACCATCCGGACTTCCAGGCCGGCCAGCATTGCGTCTGTCTGCAGGGGCGCCGCCACAGTCCAATTGAGAAGGTCAATCGACCTCCGTGGAAATTCGTCCGGAGGGCTTGCCGAACCGGTATCAGGCGGCAGAAGCCGGTTGAACTCCGGGTAAGGAAGAGAGGCGGCTTTTGCGACAGACTTGTACGTCGAGAAGGTTTTCTTGAGCGGCCAGTTCCAATAAATGCGCAGGGGAATCCTGATGAAGCTTAACTTTCCCTGCATCTCGCTGTCCGCCGTGTTATTGATCGCGCCATCAGAGGCCCTTAGCGTGAATCGAACGGAGTCCACGGGCGGCCGGTCGGCCTTGCGCAACTCCCGTACGGTATCGAGTGCGGGTTGCAGGACATCCGGGGGCAGTTGGGGGAGAACTCGAACGAGGTAGTTGACCGTTACGTCCATCATCATGCCGCCCGCCATCCAGAGGCTGTCGTCGCGCAACATCAGGCAAAGGCGCAGCAGGTCGAAAACGTACTGGGACGCTTGCTGAAAATCCTTCTTATTGAAAGCATCGATGGCGCACGCCCCAAGCAAGGCTCCGACTTTCTCCAACTCAAAGGATGCGGGATAATCGAGTGCTCCGTCCATTTCCTTTGCGGCCAAGTCGCTCGGCAGCAGGCAGTACGGTTTTGCAAAGGCTTGCCGCGTCTTTTCCAGCACGGGAGCGCACTGGGCCAGGTACGTTAGCACCTGCGGGTCGTCATCCGGCCGGGCTATCCCAAGCCGGCGCGCGATTGAATCCCGCAAGGGTTTGTAGTTGATCGGTTTGCCGCCCGCGGAGGAGACCACCAGCGGCGGCGGGACGTTTGCCGGAAATGACTTTAATGCATCCAGCAAGACTAAGTAGGCGTTATCCTGAGAGTCGCGCATCGCGGCGTGTTCCGACGATTCTGCCGGCGCCAATGGCTGCGCGACCCACCATAGTCCGCAAATGACAATTATCACGAATGCCAGGATAGCGAGAAGAATGAAGTTGCGAACGATATGAAGCTTTTCCACCAGCCCCGCGCCGGGCATCTGTCTCGTTTGACTCTTCATGCCGCTTAACATGTCATACATTGCATAACTATTTCAATCCGGGTGCGGGGAGCGGTGGGACGAAACTTATCCTGGCAAGTTGCGATCAAGAACTGACAAATGGTGGCATGGCCGTCTCGGCCATGAGCCGGGGACCACGGGCCGGGGACCACGGGCGAGACGCCCGTGCCACGGTTGTTTCTGCACCTCAGCCTGCGGGTTGGAAATGAAGCGGCGGGGACGCCGCTTCCACGGAGTGCGAAACTTACGGGACCGCTGGGAGGAGGTGAGTCTCTTCAGATTTGCTGGGGATCGCCGAATCGGAGTTCGGCGCTACTGCGGCGCTTGCGAGCGGCAGATCCATGAAGAAGATGCTGCCCTTGTTCGGTTCGCTCCGGACGCCCACCTCGCCGCCGAACTGTTCGGCAATGCGGCGGACAATCGAGAGGCCGAGGCCGCTGCTGACGCTGTCGTCGACCTCCTTGTGCCGCCGCGGCAGGCGGACAAACTCCTGGAACAACAAATCGAGATCCTTCTCGGCAATGCCAATCCCGTTGTCTTCCACTTCGACCCGGACCCGGTCGTCCACAGTGGTTGCGCGAACTAAGATCCGGCCGCTGCCGCGCGGGCTGTATTTAATGGCGTTGGTGACGAAATTGGCCACGGCTTCGTGCAGAAGCCTCGGGATACCGGGCACGTCAGGCAGATCCGGGAGCGGTTCCAGGTCGATCGTGACGCCGCGGGCCTGGGCGAGATCGAGGTTTTCGTCCACGACATTTTCCAGCACGACCGTCATGTTGACGGGCGCGATACGGCCGCGCAAGTCGCTGGTTTCGAGCGAGGCGAGCATTTCGAGGTCGTGCAGAAACTGGAGTTGTTCGCGGAGCCTCAAGTGGCACCGGGTCAGGCAGCGGTTTTCCTGTTCGGACATGTCCTTGTTGATGTATACGGCGAGGTTGTAGAGGTGCTGGGCGACCGCTACAACGGGCGACTTGAGGTCGTGCAGCGCGATGTGGAGGATCTCGCGGCGCAGGTCGGCGAGCCGTTCGGATTCCGCCTTGGCCGACCTCAACTCGCGCTCGCCTTTCCGCAATAACTGCATCAGGCTCGTCAACATCATTGAGGAGAGCGCGAAAAGCACCCCGTACACCGCCAGTAGGGTCAGGACGTAGCGCCCGTCCAACTCGCCCGACAGGACCGCCCCGCCCGGGGTTTGGGCGGGGATCCATTGGAGCCATTCGCCCAGGATCAGGCCCGCAAGCAGGAGGTAGGCCATTGAGGCGTGGCAAATGGCGGCGACGCGCGAGAGCAGCACGCTCGCGATGATCAGGTTGAACAGGTAAAACGGCAATAGCGGGGAGCGGGCGCCGCCCAGCAGCCACAGGACCACGGTCAGGAAGAAGAAGTCGAGCATGATGGTGCCGTGGGTGATGCCGACGAGCAGGCTGTGCATTTCGCCGGCGCGCTCGGGATCGCGGAACGGGCGCACCATGAAAAATACCATCAGGTTGTAGAGGCCGAGCACCCCCGCCACAATCATCAGGCGGGAAATCTCGAGGCCCGATATGCCCACAAGATAGCGCGCGGCCAACGCGCTGCCTGCAATGGCCGCCACCACCACAAACCGCGCCAGACAATAGTAATGGAGGCGCTCGCCCAGAAGCCGCTTGTGGAGAAGGAAGTTTTTCCTGTCGTAAGCAGGATCAGTATTTGGTGCGATATGCGCTGGTATTGACCGAGTCGCCACGGTGTCGCTCCCTGGACTCTGCCGGGGAAATTTATACCCCGCCCGGACCTCCGTTCCGGAGGAAAAAGGCCGGGCGGGGCTTATGTATGGATCAACTTTTACGGATTCAGCCGGTGAACAGTCGTAACGGCCGTGTCGCTGCCTTCACCGTGGCAGACGGCGCAGGTCTCGACACCCTGCTCGGTGTCGGTCATCAGGACCGCGTGGATGTCCGAGAGCAGGTGGTCGTGACAGGAGTTGCAGGCCGCGCGCGCCGGCAGGATTTCAGTGACGGTGGTCTCGTTGTCGATGACGGTCGGGGCGGCCACTTCGGGCAATGGCACGGCAAACGTGGCAGTTTCATCGGGTCGTTCTTCGATGTGGCAGATGGTGCATTGACGCCGGTCGCCGGGGAACAGCACCTCTCTAAAATCGGTAGCATTCCCGCCATGACCCGCAACCGAGTAAGGCCTATTCAACTCTTCGCCAGTATGGATACGATGGATCATGTCCTTAAAGTTGACAGTCACGGTGTCCACCTTCATCACATCGGGGCCGCTGTCGTCACGCGAGACGAGATCGGTCTGGTTGACCCGGTGGCACATCAGGCAGACCTCGACGCCGAACCGTTGCCCACCGTGGCCTCTGATTTCGCCGTGGCACGTGTTGCAATTCTCGTTCGCAACGACGTCGCGGCGCGGGGTGGGCGCGCTGCCGTCCAGGGTGAACACTCTGAAGCCGTTGGAGGACGTGCCCTGCCGGACCGAAGCCTCGCCGAGGGTGAACGTGACACGCCCCTGCATGGCGATCGCATAGCTGGTGGAATCCAGCGGCAGCGGGTCCTCAAACGTGTAGCTGTACGCGCCGCCCCCGTGGCTTACCAGGCGCTCCGACCCAACGACCGACTCGCTTATGCTGTCCTGGTACTCGGGCGCGGGCCAGGCGAGGATCATGCCGGCAGACACGCCCGCCCCCGCCAAATCCGTAATCGGTTCGCCGGCCCCGTTAACGGCCGTGAAATCCGCCGTGAGCGTGACCATGCCTTCTTCGGCGTCCTCGGCGGTGATGTCGGTGATGTCCAGTGCGAGTCCCGGCCCCTGGCTGGTTTCAGTAGCGTGCGATTCGAGAATTCCCGCAACTCCGCCCGTTGGCTTGTGGCACGTGACGCAGGCGCTGTCGTCGGGCTGGTCAAAATCGAGCGGATGGTTATGATAACCGTCGGGGGTGGCTTCGGGATCGCCGAACCACGTCGTGTCATGGCAGGACCCGCAGGCGGTCTGGCCGGGCTTGGTAAGGTAATTGCCTGCCTGTGGCGCGCCTTGGTGGCAGGTCGTGCAATTACGGATGTCTTGGGGGAATGCCACGTCACTAAAGTCAATGGCCTCGCCGCCATGTCCGATGATCTCGTAGGATCCGCTGGGCAGGTCCTTCCCCATGTGAATTTTGTGGGCCATGACGACCATGTCCACGGAGTTTCCAGAGTCGGGGTCGACGGTCTGCGCGGTGTGGCACAGGATGCACAACTGGAATTCGCGCCGTGAACCGCCGTGGGCCCCGAGGCGGGTGTGGCAGTTGTTGCAGACTTGCGTGGCGGAAATCTCACGGGTGACCGTGACCGGCTGCCCGTCGGGCCGGAACGTGAAAACGGGGTTGGCCGTATAGGCGAGGCCGTCAATCACGTAGAGCCGTTGAACCTGGCCGCCTAACTGGTGTGTGGCGGCGGGACTGTAATCGGCGGGAATCGCCGACTTGAACTTGTAGGTGAATGAGCCGTCGTCGTTTTGAGTGGTTCCGCCCAACTGGGCGCCGTCGTAGCCGGCCTGCCCACTGCTGTTGACGACATAGTTGACGTACTGCGGGCTTTGTGCGTTGTTGAGATAAGCCAAGGCGAACCGGAGGGTCGTGAGTTCAGAAAGTCCGATTGTATTTCCCTTGTCGTCTTCGGCGACAAACTCGACGACGGGTTTTCCGTCCTCGGGAATTGTGACGGTGCTGATGGTGATGTTGAGTCCGGGCGCGAGTTTTTCGGCCGGGATCTCGCCCTCGCCTTCACCCTCGCCTTCGCCGGGTTTTTCCAGCACCGAAACCGTGGCCGGGCCGGTTGCGCCGCTGACATTCGCCGTAGCCGTGATCGTAGCTGTGCCCGGAGCGACGGCGCGCAAGACTACCGCAGCGGATTTTACGGTTTCGACCACCGCCACGGATTCATCGCTCGATTCCCAGGCAAAATCCGTATCGTCGGGCGAAGATGACTGGGCGGAAAGCTCAACGGTCAGCCCCGCTTCGACCACCGCACTCGGCGGTATCACTGTCACCGTTATCTTGTCCCCCAGCGGACAACCCGAAAGGCCCGCCAGGATGGCCGCCAAACTCACCAAGCTGATTATCGCATGTCGATGTCGCATATCATGCCGTCTCCCGCCCGTTTACCGACTCCCTCAATAAGAATATTTGTACCCATGCACAGTGCCACTAGCAGGATAATGCCTGAACCAGGGTCAGGCATCGGGGTAAATCACGGAAACCATCGTTCCGGTCCTGCGGGATATTCCTCATTGGACAGGAAAACCCCTCGCCAACATGGCAAAACCCAACCACATTTCCATGGAGGCCGGCGCCGCTCAGGCCGGGGCTGTTGAAAAAGTCCAGCGGTTGCTTCATGGCCGCGAAAAGCAGGGACAGTTTGCCATGAGGCTTTGCCTCCCCCATAGACGATGAACACAGCGCGGCGTAGCCGCAACCAAAAAGCCAACATAGGGACACTCCCCGTCTGGGACGCCTCCCGGCAGTTGTGGGAGGTGTCCCTTTTTTTGAACATGCCAGCCTTGCCAACAAAAGTGGGACACCCCCCACAACTGC
>JAPLKX010000711.1 GCA_026387845.1 Candidatus Hydrogenedentota bacterium
TTGCCACGTCTGGGACGCCCCCCGGCAGTTGTGGGGGGTGTCCCACTTTTAACAAGGTTGGCATGCTCGAAAAAAGGGACACCCCCACAACTGCCGGGGGGCGTCCCAACGCGCGGCATCGAAGCCTCAACTTCTACGCAAGAAAACAAGAACTTAGCGGATAGTAGTATAAGGGGGGCGGATGGCTTTGAAGGTGATGCGGGTGGATTTGACATGGGGGCCGGGGTTTTGGTAAGGTTTGAGGACTGGATTCACTGGAGCGTGTCGTAGACAGCCGGTGGCGTGAGCCTTAAAAGCGTGCGCAAGTGCGCGCGCGCCTGCCGAGACCGCGGATCGAACAGATAGTTTGTACCCGCACTGTCATCGACATGTGCGGGGTTTTTGTTTTTGTCGCAAGGCATTTGGCTTGAGAGGAGGTGACTGGACTTGCCGAAACCGGAAAAGATTGAGGCGGTAGCGGAACTGAAGGAGCGGCTGAAGAGCCATATCGTGGCGATCGCGACGCAGTATAAGGGGGTGACGGTGGAGCAGGTGACGGAACTGCGCCGGAAACTTCGCGCGGAAGGCGTCGAGTTCAAGGTTTACAAGAACACGCTGGTGAAGCGCGCGCTTGACGAGCTGGGTATCGCGGGGGGCGCGGGGCTGCTCGAGGGCCCGACAGCGTGGGCGTTTTCGAAAGACCCGGTAACGCCGGCGAAGATCATCCGCAATTTTGCGAAGGAGGTGAAGGTGATTGCGATGAACGGCGGTATCCTGGAGGGCCGGGCGATCACGAAGGCGCAGGTGGAAACGCTGGCGACGCTGCCCCCGAAGGACGTGCTGGTTGCGCAGGTGATAGGGACGATAGCGGCCCCGCTGCGTAATTTCCTTGGCGTGCTGACCGGCGTGCCGCGTAACCTGGTGAACGTGTTGGATCAGATTCGGAAACAGAAAGAAGAGGCGGCGGCCGCTTAAGCGAGGCCGCATGGACCGCGCCGTACGGGCGCCATATAGAAAAGGAACGAAGGCGAAATGGCAGATAAATTGAATGAAATCATTGAGAAAATCGCCGGGTTGTCGGTGATCGAGTTGAGCGAGTTGATCAAGGCGCTCGAAGAGAAGTTCGGAGTCCAGGCGGCGGCGCCGATGATGATGGGTGCGATGCCGATGGGTGGCGCGGCGGAAGCGGCCCCGGTGGAAGAGGCGCCGACGTCGTTTAACGTGATTTTGAAGGAAATAGGCTCCCAAAAGATCCAGGTAATCAAGGAAGTGCGCGCGCTGACGGGGCTCGGGCTGAAGGAAGCGAAAGACCTGGTTGACGGCGCGCCGAAGAACGTGAAGGAAGGCGTGCCCGAGGAAGAGGCAAAGCGGATTAAAGAGACGCTGGAACACGTCGGCGCCACCGTCGAAGTGAAGGGTGTAGCGTAAGGCGGTATTGCGGGTTAGTACGCCTGGCCGCGAAAAGCGGGGACAGACTCGCTTTTTTCAAACCGCCTTCGGGCCGTAAAAAGCGAGTCAGTGCCCGTTTTTCGCTTGTTTTGCGGGGGGGCGTGGTTTGGGATAGGATGAATGTAGCAGGTTTTATGGTGCCAACAAAAAGGAAAGAGGCCGCAAATGGGGCAAAATAAGAAAATCTCGCGCCGTAGTTTTCTGGGAAGGACCGCGGGCTTGGCAGCGGGGGGCCTTGCGTTTCCGATGATCGTGCCGTCGTCGGCGCTGGGGCTGGACGGGCGTCCGTCGCCGTCTAACCGGGTGGTGATGGGCAGCATCGGCGTGGGGCCGCAGGGGAGCGGTGTGATGGGTAATTTTTTGGGCCGGCGGGATGCTCAAGTGGTGGCGGTTTGCGACGTGAAGAAGTGGGTGCGTGATGCGGCGAAGAAGAAGGTGGATGATCATTATGGGGACACGGGGTGCGCGGCGTACACGGATTTGCGGGAGTTGGTGGCGCGGCCGGATATTGACGCGGTGACGGTGGCGACGCCGGATCATTGGCACGTGTTAGCGGCGCTTTATGCGGTACGGGCGGGGAAGAGCGTGTACGTCGAGAAGCCGCTGGGCGTGAGCGTGACGGAGGACCAGACGTTGCGGAAGGCGGTTCATGAGCATGGGGTGAAGTTTCAGTTTGGCACGCAGCAGCGGTCGGGTGACCAGTTCCGTCAGGCGTGCGAACTGGCCATCAACGGGTATATCGGTGAACTGAAAGAGATCAATGTTTGGGCTCCGGGTAGTTCGAGCGGGGGTTCGCTGGAGCCGTGCCCGGTTCCGGAGGGTTTGGATTACGAGACGTGGATAGGCCCTGCGCCGATGGTTCAACATACGCCGAACCGGTGCGACAACTCGTTGTGGTGGTTTAACTCGGATTATGCAATTGGTTTTATCGCGGGTTGGGGCATCCATCCCGTGGACATCGCGCTGTGGGGCGCGGGCAGCGCCATGAACGCGCCCGTGTCGCTGGAGGGGCAAGGCACCTACTCGACCGAGGGGATCTGCAACACCGCGGTCACGTGGCTCGTCACCGCCCAGTAC
>JAPLKX010000659.1 GCA_026387845.1 Candidatus Hydrogenedentota bacterium
AAAAGGCCCTCGAACATGAGTCGTTTGGCGAGGCCGCCGACGTCTTGGAAGACCTCGATGAGGCCACCCAACTGCTCGAGGCGTACCGCAATGCGCTGCGGCAGGCGTAATTTTGAATTTGGGGCGCTCGAAATCCCGAGCGGCTGAGCCAGCCGGGGGGAGTAGACGTTTTTCGCGATCAGGAAGTGGCTGCGCTGGATGTGCTGGCCCATCTGCTGGTGCTGAACGGCAAATGGCAGCGGGCAATGCCCCTATACCGGGCGCTCGTCGCGTTGGACCCGCGCAACCTCCGTTGGCGCCAGGCGTTGGCCTACACGTTGCTCCGGCTGGGGCGCAGCGACGAAGCCCTCGCCCAGTTGGACTGGTGCCTCGCCCAGCGCGACGAGGTCCCTTCGGAACAGTTTGTGCTCCTTCGCGCGCGGGTGTTGTGGGATCTCGCCCGCAAAAAGGAAGCGATGGAATTTCTGGCGCATCCCGAGCGCGCCGCCGGCTCGAGTTGGTGAGCCGCTCATGATTCTATATCAAGGGCCTGCATGAATCTCGCCAAAGTACAGAGACTGATGCTTCAAGGAAGCCGCTACAGCGACATCCTGCTGGCGCTTCTCATCGTAGCGATCATCGCGCTGATGATCATCCCGATACCCACCCCCGTGGTCGACGCGTTGATCGCCTCCAACCTCGGTCTGTCCGTCATCATGCTCATGCTGGGGCTCTACATTCCGCGCGCCCTTTCTTTCTCGACGTTTCCGAGCATGCTCCTGTTTACGACGCTGTTTCGCGTGGCCTTGAACATCACGACGACGCGCCTGATCCTGCTCAATGGTTACGCGGGCGAAATCATCTTGACGTTCGGTAACTTCGTGGTGGGCGGCAATTTTGTTGTAGGCGCGGTTATCTTCCTGATCATCACCATCGTGCAGTTCATCGTCATCGCCAAGGGCGCGGAACGCGTCTCCGAAGTGGCCGCAAGGTTCACACTCGATGCCATGCCCGGCAAACAGATGAGCATCGACGCCGATATGCGCGCCGGCGTCATCAACATCGATCAGGCACGCGCACGTCGCGAAGAATTAAGCAAGGAAAGCCAATTGTACGGCGCTATGGACGGCGCAATGAAGTTCGTCAAGGGCGATGCAATCGCCGGCCTCATCGTCACGGTCATCAACCTCCTCGGCGGGTTTACCATCGGCGTACTCATGAAAGGGATGCCCATCGACAAGGCCATCCAAAAATACTCCATCCTGACCATCGGCGATGGGTTGGTCAGCCAAATCCCCGCCCTCCTCATTGCTATCACCTCCGGCGTGATCGTGACGCGCGTCTCCTCCTCCGAGGGGTCGGAAGCACTGGGCAAAGACATCGCCGCGCAGTTCCTGGCCCAGCCCAAGGCCATCCTGCTCGGCGGATTTATGCTGTTGGGCTTTGCCTTGATCCCAGGGTTTCCAAAACCTCAGTTTCTGGCGTTGGCCGCCGCGGCCGGAGGCGTCGGATTTGTCATGTACTCCACGCGCGGCCGCACCGCCGCCGAGGTGGCCGCAGAGGCGGAGGGAGGTGCCCACATGCCCACGGTTGCCGCGGATGCGGGCGGAGCCCCGCCGCGCAAAAAGGGCGACGAGTTCTCGATGGTGGTCCCATTGATGGTGGATGTGGCGGCGGGGCTCGAACCAACCGTGTCTCGCCAGCGGCTCAACGACGAGTTGCGCGAGGTCCGCCGCGCCCTTTATCAGGATCTGGGCATTCCGTTTCCCGGCATTCATTTGCGCTATAACGAGCGGATGGAGCCAAACACCTACCTGATCCTGTTGCAGGAAGTCCCCATCGCTCCCGGCGAACTGTTCCCCGGAAAGGTGATGGTGGCCGAGACTAGCTCCAGTCTGGACCTGTTCGGCATTCCGTATGTGCGGGGAAAATCCCTGACGGTGGGGAAAGAAATGCTTTGGGTGGATGAAGCCCATATCCCGAGGCTTATCCAGAACGGCGTTCCCCACATGGACCTGTGCCGTACCCTCAGCTTCCATCTCTCGATAGTCCTGCGGAGGTATGGCAGCGATTTCCTCGGCCTGCAGGAGACCAAGTTCCTCCTCGATAAAATGGACGCCCATTTCCCCGAAATCGTGCGCGAGGTCCAGAGGATTCTGCCCCTCCAGAAAATCGGTGAAGTGCTCCAACGGCTTGTGCAAGAAGAGATTTGTATCCGCGACCTTCGCACTATCATGCAGGCCCTGATTGAATGGGGGCAGCGCGAGAAAGATACCGTCCTCCTCGTCGAATATATCCGGTCGAGCCTTCGCAGGTACATCAGCCACAAGTACAGCCAGGGCCGAAACGCTCTCGCCGTTTACCTGTTCGAGCCAGAACTCGAAGAAACTGTTCGAAAGGCCATACGGCAAACCTCGGGCGGAAGTTACCTCGCACTCGAACCCGATGTGGCCAGAAAAATCGTCATGGCGGTCCGCGGCGAAGCCGGCGACATCGGTGCCCTCAAAGATCGCCCCGTCCTGCTGGTTTCTATGGATATTCGCAGATATGTCCGCAAACTCATCGAACAGGAGTTATACGAACTGGCCGTCCTGTCCTACCAGGAGCTTACGGAAGACGTGACAATTCAACCTCTTGGGCGGATTCGCATATAGGAGCCGCCTCGGCAATCGGCGGGGTTTGACACTGAGTCGGAAAGTGCTATCATACGATGCGCCAGCGTTCTTGTGACACGGCTGGCTGTTTGAGAGGCGGTGGGGATCCGCGCAACGGGGCGCGCCACTGTGGGAGTGGATAGTAGTTGCATGTCTGCAAAGCTGCTCAAATTTCTCTCTGGTCCGCATCTCGGTGCGGAGGTCGAGGTCGGGGACTGCCCCCTGTCTGTCGGGTCCGGCGGGGGATGCGACATCGTTATCGATGACCATCTTGCAGGGGAAAATCATATAACGGTAGTACTGCAGGCCGGGGCGGCATTGGCCGAATTCCGCGAAAAGGGTTTTGTGCAACCCAGTGGCGCCGGCAGCCGCGCAGTTGCCGCAGGCGAATCCATAAAACTTAACGATGGTGATCTCATAGCCATCGGTTCTACCTACCTGTGCCTGGGGCCTGCCGAAGGCCAATGGCCGGAGATCCCGTTGCCCGACTGGATTTCCCTCAACGGGGCCGCCGCCACGGACACCGGCGGGCCAAAAGATGCCACCCGCAGAGAGACGGACGCCAAAACCGGCCGGGAAACCCACGGCACGGTTGCAGAACATGGTTCAACGGAGAGCCAACCGCAGCCGGCCGCCGAAAAGACCGGCCGAACAGGACGGCGCCGGCTGTGGGCGCTGTTGCCGGTGCTGGTGCTCGCGGCCCTATGCCTGCCGACCTTTGCGCTCGTAAGAGATCATATTGGCTTTCAGGCGGCCAATGCCAAACAGGTAGAGCCGCCCAATCAGGTTGCGCCTGTCGATGCCAAACAGTCTTTGGAAGAACTGTGCAAAACATACGCCCTGAAACTGGAGACCGAAAACGGCCTGCCATGTGTGTCTGGAGAGGTCGCTACCGTTGATGACCTCCAGGAGGTGCGCAATCAAGCGTTGGCGGTGGCGCCCCAGGTGGATCTCCGCGTTTACGCACGATCCGAGATCATTCGATCCGCCGCCGCCGTCCTGTCAGGTTACGGTTACCCCATCACCGTTAAAGGGGTCGATCAAGGCGTCCTCGCGGTCGACGGCTGGGCCCCGTCCCAGGAAGACTGGGAGCGCGTCCTGATTGATCTGAGCCACGACGTGCCCGGCGTAACTCGGTTCGACGCGTCCGTTATGTTCTTGTCGAGCATTCAGGAAACCATTGGAGAGGACCTCCGCCTAAACGGACTGGATGACGTGCGGGTTTCCCTCGTCAACGAGACGCTCGAATGCACCGGCGTTTTGCCCGTGGATAAACAGCCCACGTGGAAGGAGTGCGTCGCCAAGTGGCAGGAACGGTTTAGCGTGATACGAACACTTAAGGACCAGACGGTGTTGGTGGCGGCTCAGACGCCCGAGGCTGAATCCTCCGGCGAAATGAAAATAGCCTCCATCATGTTTGCGCCGCTCCGCTGCTTCGTAACGTCCGCAGGCGGTTCGTTTTACGAAGGCGCCAAGCTGCCCGACGGAAACGTCGTCGAATCCATTGGGGAAAACGGCGTGGTTCTGCGCCGCGGTACTGAGCGTAAAGAGCTCGCCCTGTTTACCGGCAATGAGCCCGTTGGTGGAGTCAAGGATGGAACCTGATAAACACCCGGACAAAATCGTCGCCTTGCTCGACACCGAAGAGCGGTTGCTCGCCGATACCGACGGAACCTATCGCAAGGAGTTGGCGGCAAAGCTGGCCCAACTCGATGGCGAGGTCCAAACGCGGCTCCGCGCCATGAATGCGCCCGACGAGTATGCCCGGTTGCGAAACCTCGCCCTGGGGATCGAAGCGGCAACCCGCGTCCTCAGTAGTTGTTGCCAACCGCAGTAGGCCGGCTTCTCCGAACTCGGCCAGATCAACGGGAGGGCGGCGGTGTTGTGCGAAGCGTGATGAGTGGAAGTAGCTTTAGTTTTTCGAGCAGATTCGCACTTGAATGCGTGTACTGAGTTGTTTTGATACCAGACTCCGACTGGTCAGTCATCGGTCGGGGCGGGAGGTTTTTTGTAGTCCAGGCGCCGGCCGGTTGCGGCTGCGGCAAAAGGAGGAACCGACAAATGTCAAACCCCGTCAATATCCCTGATGTAAGGGACGCCATGGTCGCCATGGTGGACGCCATGAACGCCGACTTGGCCGCCGCCATTGAGCAGGCAAACGCCGAGCCCGGAAACACCTCGGCCATGTTCGAGCTGCAATACGAGATGCAGCGCTGGTCCATAGGCGTCCAGGCGGAGACCAACGTGATCAAAACGTTGGGCGACACCCTCAAAAGCGTCATCCAGAACCTCCGTTAGGCGCCGTTGTGGACCTCTCAACGGATCACGTCCGCCTGCTGGCGGAACTCGGACTTATTGCGGTCGGCGAGGGGCGGCTTGAAGAAGCCGCTGCCATTACGGATGCCGTCGCCGCCTATCGGCCCAACGAAGTCGCCGTTTACGTGGCGCGGGCGTTAATTGAACTGCGCCGGGGAAAACCAGAAGACGCTGTACGGCTGCTCGAATCAGACGCATTAGCCAACCATCCGGGCAACCCCATGCTCCAGACCTTTTTGGGTATGGCCCTCATGGCGGCTGGTTACGGGGCGCGCGCTCGAGGAATTCTCGAGACCATGGCCCTCCAACAAACCGACATGAAAGCCGCCGCGCTTGCACAGAGTCTGAAGGCCCTGGATCAGGGCGGAAAGGAAGCCAGACCATGATACTGCCGGTTGAGCCTGTAAGTCTGTCGTCGGGAGCCGCGGCCCCGGCCGGCCCCGTCCAACGGCGCGTCGTGTCCGAAGATGACGTGGCCCGGTTTGAAACCGCTATGACCAATCCCGTTGGCCACTCCCAACCTATTGAAATCCGATCGCCCGAAGCCGTCGCGCCCCAGCAGTCTATCGGCAAGGTCCTGTTGAATATGGTCCAAGAGGTCCGGGAAAGCCAGGCCGGCCACATGGACCGAATACAAGACGTGACCGCGGCGCCCGGTGAGAGCCAGGCCATGGAAATGCGGGACCTGTTCAGCCTGCAGTTTGAACTCATGCAATTGACGCTCCAGCAAGACCTGACTGCCAAGGTCGCTGACCGGCTCAGCCAGGGCGTACAGACCTTGTTCCGAAATCAGTAGACCTGACGGAGACATTAAAGTGATGCTAGAACGGGATCTGACGAGCCGCGCTACGCGTTGTCTTAACAATCTTGCGCGCAAAACGGCTGTTGTGCCGGCTCTCATTGTTCTCGCCGCCGCACTGTCGGCCTGCGATAAACAGATGCCGTTCTACGGGAATCTCGATGAGCAACGCGCAAACAAGGTCCTTGCCGTACTAATGCAGGCCGGCATCAGTTGCTCAAAAGAGTCTGCCGAGGAAGGGATGTGGAGCGTGTCCGTCTCGGGCAAGCGGTTCGCCGACGCCGTCGACCTCGTGCGGGATGCCGGATTGCCCGGGGACGAGTACATGGGTGTGGGCGAGGTATTCAAAAAAACCGGAATGGTATCCTCTCCGACCGAAGAACGCATTCGTTTTATGCACGCGTTGTCGGAAGACTTGGCCAAAACCCTGTGCGAAATCGATGGGGTAACCGCAGCACGCGTTCACGTGGTGTTGCCCGAAAATACCCCATTCTCCAAAGATGTAAAAGCCTCTTCCGCCAGCGTCTTTGTCAAGTACCGCTACGACGTCGACATGGAATCCAGAATCCCCTTCATCAAGAACCTCGTCAAGGACAGTATCGAAGGGTTGGAGTACGAAAACATCTCATTGGCCTTGTTCCGCTCCGATCCGCCACCGGCGCCTTCCAGCGAAAAAACACCGCTTGTTCCTTTCCTGGGTATGGTTGTGGCTCAAGAATCAGTCGGCGGTTTGCGCATCCTGGTTGGCGCGCTGGCGGGCGGGTGCGCTCTGCTTATCGCCGCGCTGGCGGCTGCAGTTTGGCTGACCCTTTTCAGAAAAAAGAAGCGACCGGCGGGATAATGCCGGCCTGGCAGGTAGATCAGCGTGAACACTAATCTGGCAAGCAGCCATCCGTGGATTTCAGGCAACAATCCACATCGGGCGCGCCTCGTCGAATTTAACTACCACCCCGCTGCCTGGGCACGGCAAGAACGGCTCAGACTGTTATGCCCCATGGTGGCGGACGTTAACCGACTGCGGGTGAACGGCCCCGCCGAACGCTGCCTGTCCCGTTTTATACTTTCGGCCTGGGCGCTGGCTGAGCCGTATGCCTTCGAATTTCAGTCCCCGGAGCAGCGGATTGTCCTGGTGTCGGTCGAGGCGCTCGAGCAATTGGCCGAACAAATCGGATTACTGTGCTATGCGGATTCCATTCGGCTGTGCGTGCGCCGCGATGAACGCGCCCGGCTCGTCCAGGCGCTCGGTGAAACGCGCCGGCAACGCGCCATCGCGGCCGCCGTGCGATATGGAAACGCGATCAAAGGGCTCGCGGCCGATCCCGCAACATCCTGTGCGGACCAACTTTCCCTCGAACGTATACGAGCCGACGGGTGGCGGCGCGTGGTGCCGTGCGCACGGACCGCTGCCGAAGCCGCCCGACGCAGGTTTGAACTCAAACTGCCTTTGGGAATCGAGCTGGACGGGGCCGGCAACGAGAACGGCCCAACGGTGTGGCCGCTGGTCGAGCGGGTTCTGAAATCCGAGTTTCACGGGGAGTGGCAAGCATGCTGTTGTTGAAGCGTGACGGGTTTGAACTCGAGTCAACGGGCAACGTGATCAAAGGCGGCGTCTATGCCCGCGTTGTCGAGGCCGCCGATATTCTCGACGCCGCACGGGTCGAGGCCGACCGGATGGCACAATCGGCCCAGCGGCGGTTTGAAGAACTCAGCCAACAAGGATACGAAGAAGGCGTCAACAAAGCACGCGAAGAAATGGCCCTCCAAATGTTCGAGATGCTGGACAAAACCACCGAGTATCTTGAACACCTCGAGGGGCAGGTGGTCGAAATCGTCGTAAACAGCCTCAAACAAATCTTGGCGTCATTGCCCCCCGAAGAAGTCATTGTGGGCGCCGTGAGAAAAACCCTCGCCGCCGTCATGAGAAACCAGCGCCAGGTGTGTCTGAGAGTGCCTGCGGCACAGGTAGAAGCCGTGCGCAAACAGATCCAGGCGATCTTGGCCGAGTTCCCCGGTATCGCCACAGTCGACGTGACTGCCGATGCCCGGCTCGATGGCACCGATTGCATACTCGAAACAGACGTGGGCGTCGTCGAGGCCGGCGTACGACAACAACTCCAGATTCTGGAGAAGGCGCTCCGAAAGAGCCTTCGCAGAGACGCGTAAATGAGTGCTTCAACCGATTTCAATTACATCACTGAAATGCTCAACCGGACCGTGCTCGAGGCACGCACCATCGAGGTCAAAGGCAAAGTAACGCAGGTCATCGGCACCATCGTCAAAGCCGTCGTGCCCGGCGTGAAAGTGGGTGAAATCTGCACCCTGCGCAACCCGTGGGAAAGTTTTGAACTCCAGGCCGAGGTGGTTGGTTTTGCCAAAGACGCCGCCCTGTTGACGCCGCTGGGCAGCCTGCTCGGAATCTCCGCGGCCACCGAAGTCATCCCCTCGGGACGCGTCCATATGGTTCCAGTGGGCAATGCCTTGCTGGGCCGGGTCCTGAACGGTCTAGGCCAGGCATTGGATGTCGCAAACAAAGGCCCCTTGAGGCCCGAAACGTATTACCCCGTCTACGCCGACCCGCCCGACCCCCTTCAGCGCAAAATCATCGACAAGCCGATCTCGCTCGGGTTGCGCGTGCTCGATGCTATGTTGACGTGCGGCGAAGGCCAGCGCATGGGCATCTTTGCCGCGGCCGGCGGCGGAAAGAGCACGCTGCTCGCGCAGATCATCCGCAATACCGAAGCCGAAATCAGCGTGCTCGCCCTGATCGGCGAGCGC
>JAPLKX010000547.1 GCA_026387845.1 Candidatus Hydrogenedentota bacterium
CCTACTACGTGATTCCCGGAGCGAAAGGCGACAAAGGCTACGTCCTGCTGCGGGAAACGCTCAAACGCACCGGCCAGGCCGGGATCGCCAAGGTGGTCATACACACCCGCGAATACCTGTCGGCGCTGTTTGCGCAGGGGCGCGGGCTGGTGTTGGGCCTTCTGCGGTTCGACAACGAGCTGCGCAAACTTGATGAATTCGACCTGCCCAGCGATGACCTCGAGGGCTACAAGGTCAACGACCGCGAACTGAAAATGGCCGAGCAACTCGTTGAGGCCATGCATACCGATTGGGCGCCCGAAAAATACAAGGACGACTACCGCGACGCGCTCCTCGAGTGGATTGAGAAAAAAGCCAAGGAGGGCGAAGCCGCCGCCATCGCTGAGGCGCCCGAGGAAAAGGCCCCCAAACCCACCGAGATCATCGACTTCATGGAGCAAATGAAAAAGAGCCTCGAACGAAAGAAAAAGGCCGCAGAGGAAGCCGGAAAACCGGCCCCGCCCAAGAAGCGGGCCGGCGGCGGCAGGCGCAAATAAATGGCTGCCAAGCTTGAAGCCTACAAGAAGAAGCGGGATTTCCGGAAGACGCCCGAGCCGGAACCCGCCGCCAAAGAAACGGCCACAGGACGTCTGTTTGTCATTCAGAAACATGACGCAAGAAGGCTCCACTACGATTTCCGTCTCGAGCTTGACGGCGTTCTATTGAGCTGGGCGGTCCCCAAAGGGCCCAGCTATGATCCGGGCGAGAAGCGCCTGGCCGTGCAGGTCGAAGACCACCCGCTGGACTATGCCTCGTTCGAGGGCATCATCCCCGAAGGCGAGTACGGCGGTGGGACCGTGATGTTGTGGGATCGCGGGCAATGGGAGCCGGTCGGCGATCCGCAAAAGGATTACAAAAAAGGCAAGCTGAAGTTTCGGCTGCACGGCGAGAAACTCCAGGGCGGCTGGACGCTCGTCAGAATGCACGGCGATGGCGAAAAGAACTGGCTTCTCGTGAAAGAAAAAGACGAGGCCGCCCGGCCCGAATCCGAGTTCGATATCACCGAAGCCAAGACACAAAGCGTCTCGACCGGCCGGTCGATGGACGAAATTGCCGAGCAACGCGACCGGGTCTGGACGGACGCCGGCGAAGTCAAGGGCGAGAAAACGCCAAAAGCCAAAAAGGTTAAGCCGAAACCCCGCCGGGATATCGATCCGTCCAGTGTTCCAAAAGCGAAAAAGGCCGCGCAACCCGAAGAATTTTTCCCGCAATTGGCCACGCTTGTGAAGGACATCCCGGGCGGTGATCAGTGGCTGCACGAAATCAAGTACGACGGGTACCGGCTCCTGTGCATGTTTTCGGGCGGCGACGTAAGGCTTGTCACGCGCAGAGGCAACGACTGGACGGACAAGTTCGGCCCCGTTGAGGAAGCCGCGCGCAAGCTCGACGTGGACGAAGGCATCCTCGATGGCGAGTTGGTCGTGCTCAAGCGCGATGGCACCACCGATTTCCAGGCGCTTCAAAACTTCGTCAAGGAAGGCGTGAAAGCCACGCTCTTCTACTACGCCTTCGATGTGCCGTGGTTTGGCGGTTACGACCTGACGCGGTCGCCGCTGATCGAACGCAAGAAGCTGCTGCATACAATCCTCGAGGCCCACTTGTCGTCGAGTTTTGCCATCCGCTACAGCGATCACATCCAGGGCGACGGGCCGCTTGTTTTCCAGAACGCCTGCGAGCATGGGCTCGAGGGGCTGGTCTCCAAGCGGGCCGACAGTACCTACGAGCAGAAACGATCACACCACTGGGTCAAGGTCAAGTGTATCCGGCGCCAGGAGTTCGTCGTTGTCGGCTACACGGATCCGGGCGGCGCCCGGGCCAATTTTGGCGCGCTCGTTCTGGGCGTATATGATAAGGACAAGCTCACCTATTGCGGCCGGGTCGGCACCGGGTTTACCGACAAAACCCTCAAAAGCATCTATAAGCAATTGTCTGAGCGCGAACAGGAAAAAACGTCGTTCGACGTCCCGCCAAAAGGCGCCGAGGCGCGCGGCGTCCATTGGGTGAAACCCGAACTGGTGGCCGAGGTCGAGTTCTCCGGCTGGACCAGCGACAATTATCTGCGCCATCCATCGTTCAAGGGTATCCGCGAAGACAAAGAGCCCCGCGAGATCACGCGTGAAGAGCCCGTGCCGTTCGAAGAGGTCGAGGAGCAGCCAACGTCGCGGCGCAAGTCCGCCCATGAAGAACACGTCCGGATCGCCGGAGTCACGCTGTCCAACCCCGACCGCGTCGTGTACCCCGAGCAGGGGATCAGTAAACGCGGGCTTGCCGAGTATTACGAGGAGGTGGCGGACTGGATCCTGCCGCACATCGTTGGCCGGCCGATGATGCTGGTGCGGTGCCCAAAGGGGCGCCACAAGAACTGCTTTTACCAGAAACACATCAACGAAACCCTGCCCGAACCTATCCGCGGCATCGAAGTCATGGAAAAGGGAGGGCCGACGATCTACATCGCCATCGACGACCTAGCCGGGCTGATCGCGCTGGTCCAGTTTGGCGCGCTCGAACTCCATCCCTGGGGCAGCAACGAGAAAAAGATCGAGCAGCCCGACCGGATCACGTTCGACCTCGACCCCGGCCCCGACGTGCCGTGGGACGCAGTGGTAACCGCCGCGCATCTCGTGCGCGACCGGCTCGAAGAGGCCGGGCTGCGCTCCTTCGTCAAGACCACCGGCGGAAAAGGCCTGCACGTCGTCGCCCCGCTCAAGCCGTCCCGCGCGCGCGGGGGCGCCGACTGGGACGAGGTCAAATCGTTCACCAAGGCCATCGCCGACGGCATCGTGCGCGAGGACCGCAGCCGGTACATCGCCACCATGAGCAAGGCCAAACGGGCCGGCAAGATCTTCGTCGACTACCTTCGCAACAGCCGCGGCGCAACCGCCGTCGCCGCCTACTCGACCCGCGCCAGGCAAGGAGCCCCCGTCGCCACCCCTTTGCGGTGGGACGAACTCACGCCCGACATGCGGCCCGACAAGTACACGATCCAGAACCTGCCGCAGCGGCTCAAAACGCTCAAGTCCGACCCGTGGGACGACTTTTTTGAGATCCGCCAAAGCCTCACCGCCGTTATGCGCAAAAAGCTGGGCGTGTAACGTAGGCGCGGTCGTCTCGCCCGCGCCGTCCAGACCACAGGCTACCACTAGCGTCACT
>JAPLKX010000505.1 GCA_026387845.1 Candidatus Hydrogenedentota bacterium
CCGGGCATCCGCCGGATCTTGTCGTCGTCGGATAGCGGGGGCTGCTATCTGGTGCTTCGGTTTGAATGGTACAGCGACATGGCGGCCGCCACCGCCGATGTACGCGACCGGCTCGAGCGGCTCAAGCTCAAACTGCCCAAGGACGTCGACAGGATCTACCTCCGCAAAGACTCGACCCAGGCGTGGGACTTGATGCGGCTGGCGTTGTTCCGCGAGCAGGACCAGCAGGAACTCGGGCGCCTTGCGCGGACGATGGTGCGATCGCGGCTGATGCGTGTGCCGGGGGTGGCTGAGGTCGAGGTCTCCGGGAGCGACACCGAGAGCGTGTACGTCTCGTTTAATCAGGACAAGCTCAGAAGCCTCAACATGCCGATTTATACGGTCATCACCACGCTCCAAACCAGCAGCCTCAACGTCACGTTGGGGCGCATCAACGACGGCGGCGACCGGTTCTATGTGCGGGCGATGGGCGAGCTCGAGTCGGCCAAGCAACTCGAAAACATCGTGATCGCCCCCAACGGCATCCGCCTGAAAGACGTGGCGGACGTCCACGTCTACGCGCCGGCGGCCACGGCCAATTTTGAGATTGACGGCAAGCGTGGCGTGTTTGTGCGGATCCTCAAGGAGTCCGAGGCCAACACCGCAGCCGTGTGCGATGCCATCAAGGCAGAGATCAAAAAGCTGATTAACGAGCCGGAGATGGAGGGGGTGGAGATGCAGGTGTTTCACGACCAGTCCGACATGATTTATTTTGCGTTAAACGGCCTCTACAGCTCGGGCGCGTACGGTCTGATCACGGCGCTGCTGGTTCTGTTTTTGTTCCTCCGCAGGGTGCGGCCGACGCTGCTGGTGGCGCTGACGACGCCGATCTCGTTAATGGCGGCGCTTGCCTATCTGTATTTCCGGGGCGGCTCGCTGAACTGGGTCACGCTCGCCTCGATGATCGTGTCGCTGGGCATGCTCGTTGATAACGCGATCGTCGTCATGGAAAACATCCACCGCCATAACCAGATGAGCCCGGACAGGGTCTCAAACGCGATCAAGGGTGCGTCGGAAGTGGCCATGGCGATAACCGCGTCGACGCTGACGACGATCGTGGTGTTCATACCGGTGTTTTATCTCGAGGCGGGCGAGTTGACGTTCGGGATGCGCGAATTCGCCGGGCCGGTGAGCGTGTCGCTGCTGGCCAGCCTGGTGCTCGCCCTCACCCTGATCCCGCTCGCCGAAACCCACATGACCGAGCGCCGCCACCACCCCATCTACAAGTTGTGGGAGAGAATGGGCTCGCAGCGGCGGAACGGCGGCCCTCCCGGGCTGTTGGCGGGCGCGGCGAACCGGGTCCGGAACTGGCACCCGCTGAAGTCGCTGATTGTCGATTACGGGTGGTTTGTGGGGGTGATCCTCAAACATCGCGTGGCGGCGACCATGGTGGTGGCCCTCATGCTGGCGGCGACGTATTTCATTGCGTTCAAGCGCGTGGGGACGCAGCAGATGCCCGACCTCGACTCGCGGGAAGCAGAAGTCATGGTGAACTTCGAGCGAAATTTCGATTACCAGATGGCCACGGAGATTTTCACCAAGCTTACCGACATCGTCGAAGCACAGAGAGAAACGCTCGGCATCCGAAACCTCTATGTCGATTATGGGGCGTGGGGCGGCGTAATTCGGGCGTTCCTCGTCCAGCAGGACGACCTGGCGCCCGGTGAGACGTTCCCCTACACCACCCAGGAAGTTCGCGACATATTTTCACAGCAGCTTCCGGAGTATGTGCCCGGCGGCACGCTCCGTTTCGGGGTCGCCCAGGCCAGCCCGGTGCAGGGGCAGAACATCAGCCTGCTCGTGCGCGGCACCGACACAGAAACCGTGGCGACCGTGGCGGAAGATTTCAAGAACCTGCTCCAGACGCTGCCCGACGTCAAGGAGGTGCGGCTGGACCGGGAGTTGCGGGAGGAGGAAATCCAACTGGCAATCGATGGCCCGCTGGCGAGCCGGTCGGGTCTCAGTCCCTATATGATTGCGCGGACGGTGGATTTCGCGCTGCGCGGGACGCGGCTGCCCTACCTCAAGAAGGGGGGGTTCGAGATCCCGGTGCAGGCCCAGCTATCGAGCGAAGACAGAAAGACCAAGTCCGACCTCGAAAACCTCGCCGTCATCGGCCGCACCGGGCTTATCCCGCTCAACAACATCACCACCATGACCCGCGCCAAGTCGCCTCAGTCCCTCCGGCGGGACAACGGCAAGAGCGTGATTAACATCTCTGCATCGATCTTCACCAAAGACCTCGCCCACATGCAAAAGGAAATCGCGCGGCTGATCGACTCGTTCCAACTGCCGCGAGGCTACTCCATCGAGATGGGGGAGGAGATCAGCGAAATGGAGACAACGGTCGAAAACGTCAAGCAGGCGCTGGTGTTTGAGATAACGCTGGTTTACCTGGTGATGGCGGCGCTGTTCGAGTCGTACCTTTTGCCGCTGTCCATCCTCACGACGGTGCCGATGGCGTTTATCGGCATCTACTGGGTGATGTACCTTACCGGCACGCCGATGGACAACGTGTCGTATATCGGGTCGATCCTGATGTGCGGCATCATTGTCAACAACGGCATCGTCATTGTCGATCACATCAACCAACTCCGAATTCATGGAATGGAGCGGACCGCCGCCATCTGCCAGGGGGGCATCGATCGGTTCCGGCCCGTGATGATGACGGCCCTGACCACGATCCTGGGCTGCGTGCCTATCGCAATCAGCAGGGACGGCGGCGGCGATGCCCTCAACGGGCTCGGCAGGACGCTGGTGGGGGGGCTGTCGATGGGCACGTTCCTGACGCTGTTTCTTGTCCCGCTGTTTTATTCGCTCATCGACGATTTCAAGGAATGGGCGATGCAGTACGCAGCGGGCCTGATCCACCTGGGCGGCGCAAGGGCGCCCGCAGCCGACGCGCTGGCTACTTCACCACGAGATTGAGCAGCTTGCCGGCGACGTAAATTTCCTTGACGACCTGCTTGCCCTCGATGTGGGGCGCCACCTTGGAATCGGCCCGGGCCGCGGCAACCACCTCGTCTTTTTGGGCGTCTCGGGGCACTCTGAGGACGCTGCGCAACTTGCCGTTGACCTGCACCGGCACCTCGATCGTGTCGACGACCAGCATGGCCTCGTCGTAAACGGGCCACGGCTCGTATGCCAGCGTGCTGCCGTGGCCGAGCCGCTCCCACAACTCTTCGGCAATGTGCGGGGCGAATGCCGACAATACCAGCACGAACTGATCCGCCCAGGTTTTCTCGACAGGCCCGGATTTCATCGCGGCATTCACGAACTCCATCATCCGCGCGATCGCCGTGTTGAATTGCAGGTTCTCGATCCCCGCGGTGACTTCCTTGATGGTGTAGTGGAGCACACGCAGCATCTCGCGGTCGCCACCGGCCTCGACGATCCGCGGATGCAGCGACCCGTCGTCCGCCACGAATAACGACCACACCCGTTTCATAAACCGGTGGACGCCCTGAATGCCCTCGTCGGTCCAGGGTTTGTCGCGTTCGAGCGGGCCCATGAACATCTCGTACAGGCGCATGGAATCCGCCCCGTACGACTCGACGACGGCGTCGGGGTTCACGACGTTGTAGCGCGACTTGCTCATTTTCTCGAC
>JAPLKX010000291.1 GCA_026387845.1 Candidatus Hydrogenedentota bacterium
GCCCAGCTCGTCGAGCAGGACGTCCGCGGCGCCTATATCGAACTCCGCCGCGCCCGTGAGCAGGTAAGCGCAACCGCCGCAACGCGAAAACTACAGGAAACCGTCGCCAGCACTGAAGCCGAAAAAATGAGACTCGGCTCCTCGACAAGCCTGCTGGTGGCGCGAGCCCAGCGCGACCTGCTCGAAGCTCAAATTAACGAAGTCCAGGCCGCCAAGAACTTCCTCCAGGCCATCGTCAACCTCTACCGGTTCGACGGCTCCCTCCTCATTCGAAGAGGCATCGCCTGCCCCGGCGCCGAGCCCATCAAACTCTAAGCGAATATCTTGGACTGACTCGATTTCGTCTGTTTGAATTCGTGTCTGTCCCTGCTTTTCGCGTGCTGGGGCAGCATGCGGTGGGGGTCGCGCTCCCGCGGTTTCCACCTTCCGGCTGAGGCAGCATGCGGTGGGGTCGCGCTCCCGCGCGACCGCTGCCGACAACCTCCGGCCATGTGGGCGGCGGGGCCCTTCCAGCCTACAGTGGCTTTGCCGGCCGCACGACGTCCTGGGGGCGTTCCGGAAAACCCCGTACCCCGCGCGACCCGTCAAACTGATAGATCCGCTGCCGCTTGAGCTCTTCCCGCGGAAACTTCTTCAGCGCCCCGTCCGTGTCCAGCGCACGATTCGCATTCGGCCGCCGCACCGCCTCGACCGCCGCCGCCCGCATCCGTCCCGCAACCTCCGTCGCATCCGCGATACGCTGCCGCAACTCCTGCGGGTCCTCCTCGAGGTTGAAAAGCTGTTCGAGCCCGCCGTTGGCCATGTAGATATACTTCCACTCGCCCTCGCGCACCATCACCTTGAAGCGGTTCGTCCCCGGAACGCCGTAGTAGCCCACCAGCCGCTCACGCGCCGGCGCCTGACCCTCGAGCATACCCAGCACGTCCGCCCCTTCGCGCAACTCCGGGTTAGCCGCCGCGGTCGTCGCTATGCCGAACAGGTCGGTCAGGCACACCAACTCCTCGCGCCGTGCTCCCGCGGGCAACCTCTCCGGCCAGCTCACCAGGAACGGCACACGGCACGCCACATCAAAAAAACTCTCCTTTTGCCACGCGCCGTGATCGCCCAGATGGTCGCCGTGGTCCGCAAAAAACGCGATCAGCGTGTTTTGCCCGTCGCCGCGAGCGTCGACTGCATCCAGGATTCTGCCCAGGCACTCGTCGATGTACGAGATCTCCCCGTAACACCTCGCTTTCACGGCTCGCGCGTGCGAATCAGTAATGTCTTCGGCCCAGATGGCGTAGTTCATCCACAGGACATACTCGTCCATCCCGTCAACCTCTTTATCCCCGCGGACCGGGTTGGGCATCCGGTCCGGGTCGTACATCCGGTTGAACGGGATGGGCGGCGCGCACGGCGGATGCGGCCCGATAAACGACACGAACCCGAAGTACGGCCGGCCATCATCGCTGTTGATTTGCTCGACCGCCCGGTCCGCGGCCCATGCCTCGACTCCAAGACGCGCGGGCAGCGGGCTCATCTGCGGCATGTAATACATCTCCGTCCGCTCGCCCATCAGCGCCTCGACAAAATCGTACTCCGGGTGCTCCTTCGCAATAAAAGCCGCGTAGTCGTCCCGCGCACGATGTTCCGGCGAACCGTACATTTCCTCGCTGTGCAGGTGAACTTCGTAGCCAATGTTCTCGTCCCACGGAGACGTGTGAAACTTCCCGATCCCGAACGTCCTGTAACCCAGCCGCGCCATCGTCCTCGCCAGATAGGTCCCGCACCGGTCCTCGTTATTTGCCGCCTGGCCCTCGACGAGGTCCGGCCGCATGTTGGCGTAACAGCCCGTGGTTGGCGGTTCGCACCCTGTCCGGATCGTCAGCCGCGCCGCAACACACACCGCGCACGTCGAATACCCATTGACAAACGACACGCCCCGCCCAACAAGCCGGTCCAGGTTCGGTGTATAGATGTGCGAGTTTCCAAGCGCCGCGATGGCATCTGCCCGCTGCTGGTCCGTCATCACGAAAAGCACGTTCGGCTTCCGCCCCGAATCTGCCTGCCCGTTCACCGATTTCACCGCAGCGCCCGCCGCCACCATACCCAAAAAACCCCGGCGTGAAAAACGTCCGCTCATCACCGATTCCTTCTGTTCTGCAAAATCCATCCTACTTACCTCCGTCCACAATGTCCACCAAGTCCACCAAGTCCACAATGTCCACTCCCGCCGGTTTGATCTGCTTCGCCGCGCATGGCAAACTCACCCCAACGCCACCAAGGAGGTTTCCGCAATGCAGCCAGCCCTTGCCCTCGTCGCCGTTGTCGCCGCACTCCTCTCGCAGCTCGAGTTCAAGCTCGACAACGTCGTGCCCGCGCTGCGCGACGAAGACGACCCGCGCTCCGCCCGGGCCGCCGATACCCAGCTTCCGATCGTTGTCGAGCCGTTCGACGTCCACGTGCGCGCATTCCCGCCAACCAAAGTCGATTTTCCCGCGCCGGCCCCCGTCGAAATTGATGGTGTGCGCTGGCTTGGTTCCGAGGCGGGTTTGTTTAGTGAGGCGGCCGGCGGTGCTCGCGTGCGCCACGAGCAGTACGGCATCGGCGGCCCGCTCACCTCGTACATCACGGCACTCGCCGCCGATTCAAAAGGCTCGCTGTGGGTGGGCACGCCGCTCGGCATTAGCCTGAGATCGCGCGACGGGAAATGGACGCACATCCGCGGTCGAGACGGCCTCCCCGTTGAAGACGTCACCGCGCTGGCCATCGACAGCCGCGACTGGGTGTGGATCGGCACCACGCGCGGCGCAATCCAGTACCGGCCCGACGCCGAAGGCCGGAAATGGTTTTACCGGGCCGGGCCGCGGTATCTGCCCAACGACCACGTCCTGCAAATCCACATCGAGCCCGGCGGTCGCCGCGTCTGGTTTACCACAGAAGGCGGGTCCCAAACGCCCATCGACGAAGTGACCGCCACCCTGCTCGAGAAGGCGCAGTCCATCGAGAAGCGCGTGAACGAGCGGCACAGGCGGTTCGGCCTGGTCGCCGGATGTGTCCTTGACAACTCCCAAACACCCACGTCCTTCACCATTCCCGACAATGACAACGACGGCTTGTGGACCGCCTACCACGTCGCCGCCATGTCGCTGTGCTATGGGGCCACGGGCGATCCCGCCGCCAAGGCGTCCGCCCTCGATGGCATGCACGCCCTGTACTTGCTCCAGAACGCGTCGGGGACGCCGGGGCTTGTTGCGCGCAGCGTTGTGACCGTCGAGGAAGGGCTGAAAAAAGATAAGCAGTGGCGGCCCTCGCCAGACGGCAAGTTCTACTGGAAGAGCGATACATCGAGCGACGAGATCGACGGCCACTATCTCGCCTTCTACACGTACTGGGAGCACGTTGCCAAACACGACGACGCTGAACGCGAACTCTGCATCAAACAGGTGCGCGCGCTCACCGACTATATTGTCGACAACAACTACCAGCTCATCGATTGGACCGGCAAACGGACGCGGTGGGGCTTTTGGAATCCCGAGAACCTCAACGACAACCCCATCCATTACATCGAAAACGGCCTCAACAGTCTCGAGATCATCTCATTCCTCGATACGGCCTGGTACATCACCGGCGACGAGAAGTACCGCCGGCATTTCGAACATCTGGTGACGGATCACGGCTACCTGAACAACGTCCTGCTCGAAAAGAAGGTGTTCCCCGACGAAAACAACCACTCGGACGACCAGCTCGGTTACGTCGCCTGGTATCCCATCCTTCAGATCGAAAAAGATCCCAACGCCCTGCAAGCCCTCAAGCGCGCCGTGCGACGCCATTACAAGATCGTCAAGCCCGAGGAACCCAGTTTCTACGCGTTTGTCACCGCCACGATCGATCCGCACTACGTCGATATCAGCGCCGCCGTCGACAACCTCAAGGAGATCCCCGAAGACAGGCGTAACTGGCGCATGGACAATTCCCAGCGCGACGACCTCGTGTTCAACCCCGCCGTCGACCGATTCGGCGAACATCAATTGATGACGGTCCTGCCGGCCGATGAGCGCGATTTCGAGAAGTGGAATCGAAACCCGTACCTGCCCGCCGAGGGCGGCGACGGCCGGGTCGAAGACGACGGGGCGGCGTATCTGCTGCCATACTGGATGGGCCGGTTCCACGGGTTTATCGCGGAGAAATAATCACCCGGGCGCCTGTGTTCCCGGGAAATAAGCGCGATGCAAAAGGAGACGTCATGGGCTTGCCAAAACGCACGTTGGGCCAAACCGGCATCGAAGTGACTCAACTCGGCTACGGCTCCATGGAAATCCGCGGCGAACGCATTTGGGGCGGCCGGCCCTGCTCGGACGATCAGGCTAAAACCATCCTCAACGCCGTGCTCGACGCCGGCATTAATTTCATCGACACCGCAAACGACTACGGCAAGAGCGAGATGTACATCGGCCGGCACACCGCCAGGCGGCGCGGCGAGTTTTACCTCGCCACCAAGTGCGGATGCCACATGACGTTCGCCGGCGACCACGACGACACACCCCACTTCTGGACCCGCGAAAACATCCTCCGAAACATCTCCGACTCGCTCATGAAAATGGAAACCCCGTACGTCGACCTCCTCCAGTTGCACAACCCGGCCATCGAACTCGCCGAGGAGTACGGTCTCGTGGACTTGTTGCGCGAACTGCGCGACGCCGGGGTGGTCAAGTACATCGGCTGCTCGAGCACCGTCCCCGATTTGCCTCGCTACATCGAGTGGGGCGTTTTCGACACGTTCCAAATCCCCTACAGCGCGTTCGACCGCCGGCATGAAAACTGGATCACCAAAGCCGCGGAAGCCGGCGCCGGTATCATCATTCGCGGCGGAGTAGCGCGCGGCGAGCCCGGGAAAACGTCCGGCAGGTCCAGGACCGACCTGTGGGACCTGTTCCAGCGAGCCAAGCTCGACGAACTCCGCGGCCCGGACGAACCGCGCACCTCATTCCTGCTCCGGTTTACGCTCAGCCACCCCCATTGCCACACCACCATCGTTGGCACAATCCACCCGGATCATCTCGAGGAAAACGTCAACGCCGCCATCCGCGGGCCACTACCCGCCGACGTTTACGCCGAAGCCAAAAAACGACTCACCCAAGCCGGCGAAAACCCCCAGTAGGTGCCATTGTCCGACCCGCGCCGTCCAGCACGAAGGCCTTTGAACAGTGGGACACCCCCCACGAACTGCCGGGGAGCGTCCCAACGAAGACCCACAGTAGGCGCCAGCTTCCAGCCGCGTTCTCCGACCCGCGCCGTCCAGCACGAAGGCCTTTGAACCGTGTTTGAACAGTGGGACACCCCCCACGAACTGCCGGGGACCGTCCCAACGAAATCCCCGAGTAGTCATTCATTCCCCGAAGGGGAATAATGTGAATAGCCGGAGGCGACCGAAGGGAGCCTCCGGATCGCGAAGACTGTGTGGACAACCCGGAAAGGGTTGAACTACAATACGCGCATGTCCACTTACACACAAATTTACTACCATATCACCTTCTCAACAAAAGAACGGCGACCAACACTCGACGCCGAGCGCCGAGAAGAACTCTTCAAGTATATCTGGGGAGTTATCAAAGGCCATAACACTCATTTGTATCGAATCAACGGCATCCAGGACCACCTCCACCTCTTAACAGGCCTGCACCCCTCGGTCTGTCTGTCCGATTTTATAAAAGACATTAAAGTGGCCACCTCGTTGTGGATCAAAGAGAATCGGGTTTTTCCAGCATTTACGCACTGGCAGGAAGGTTACGGCGCGTTCACCCATTCCACAAACGTAAAGGACACGCTAATCGAATACATAAAGAACCAGGCTGAGCATCACTGCACCGTTACATTTCGAGAAGAATTGCGCACCCTGCTTCTTGACGCCGGCGTAGAGTTTGACGAAAAATTCCTGGAATAGCCGGCTTGTGTGGCCGCAATGTCCTTGACTTTCTAAGGTCTTCTCGCGGCTGTTCACATTCAACCCATTCAGGGTTGGCCTTCGGTGGGACCTATTTCCGGAGGTTCCTTCCAGTCACCTCCGGCTACTCACATTAAACCCGTTCCGGGTTTTCTGGCCGGCAAGACGCGTTCTGGGTTTTCTGGCCGGCACGACCCATTCCGGGTTTTCTGGCCGCAAGACGCGTTCCGGGTTTTCTGGCCGGCAAGACCCATTCCGGGTTTTCTGGACAGCAATCAACCTTTTTCAGTGGCTTTTTGGGCGGTAATCTTTACGATCTTTCGACGCCGCGGCGAGAGGCGCTATGATTTCCCCCTAAATCAGCGCCGCGCATCGCTGATAGAGTTCATACGTGGCTTTCGCGCATGCTTCCCACGAAAACATCTTCGCCCTGTCCTGCCCGAGCACGGTCAGATCTTCCCGCGTGCCCACCTCCTCGATCACGCGCCGCATTGCCGCCGCCAAGCTCTCGACCGATTCCGGGTCCGCGTAAAGGGCCGCTTCCCCGGCAACTTCCCGCATGCTCGAATTGGCCGACGTCACCACCGGGCATCCGCACGCCATCGCCTCGAGCACCGGCAACCCGAACCCCTCGTACCGCGTCGGGAAAACAAACACGTCCGCTGCACTGTAAAACGCACGCAACTGGAGGTAATCGGGCAGGTAGCCCATCTCCACCACACGGCCCTCCAAACCAAGCTGCGCCACCGCCTCGAAAACCTCCCGCGCCCCGTAGCCCCGCGCTCCTATCAACACCAGCTTGTGTGGAATCTCCCCTGCCAGCCGCCCGAACGCCCTTACCAGGTTCGCCGGGTTCTTCCGTGCCTCGATTGTCCCTACAAACAGGATAAACGGTCCCTTCAGGCCAAATCGCTGGGCCAACTGTTCCTGCGCCGCCTCCGGAAACATCGGGCAAAGATCCTCATCCACCGCCAGTGGCGCTACCACGACCTTCGCCGGGTCAACATCCAAAAACTGGACCACGTCCTTCTTGGTCGAGTTCGAGTTGACCAGAAGGCCGTCCGCTTCCCGCGCGAACTTCCGCGTCCTCCGCGATAACAGCCGGACCACCGCCGGGTCGCAATACGCCGGCCGCGCCAGAAACGCCAGGTCGTGCACCATAAACACCCGCGCCGCACGCGATGTCGGCGGCAGAAAAAAGTTCGTCGCATGGTACACATCAAGCCCACCCAGCAGACGGTCCACCTCGGGCTTGTGAAACGTCAGCCACCACCCGTAAAGCATCCGCGTCGGGACCCCCACGTGGCGGTGCGCAACCCGGCCGGACAGGCTCCCCAACGCCACTTTCGCCGAACCCGACGAAAACCCCGAAAACTCCGTGTCCGGATACAGGCTCAACAGGCTCTTGAGCAGGTAGTAGCAGTAATTGCCAACCCCGGTGCGGTGTGACGTGATGGGGTTGAGGTCTAACCCGACTCGCATCTGGCTCCTTCTGCGCGCCATCGTTGAATCTCTAGTAAAATATCAACCGATCCAAGCTTTGTCAACAGATAATTCAATAATTACGCGAAATACTCGAAAATAATTAAAGCTGCCGCTTCCCGTCATCTGTAGATCCGCCAACCATAGTTATTGAAAAGGCCTGCCTGGTCGTATGCTTGACACGCAAATTGGGGTATGGTAAACTTCGGGGGTTGTTAGCACTCGGAGTGGAGGAGTGCTAATACGGCCCCGCAGAAGGGTGGTTCATGACGGGTAACGAAACGCTCAACGAACGTGAACAGACAATCCTGCAGGCCGTCGTGCAATGTTACATCACCACGGCGGAACCCGTGGGTTCGCGCACGATTGTGAAGCGTTTTGGGCTTGAACTGAGCCCGGCGACCGTCCGCAACGTAATGTCCGACCTGGAAGAGTTGGGCTACCTGCAGCAATTGCACACGAGTTCGGGGCGTGTCCCGACCGACAAAGGCTACCGGTACTTTGTCAACTACCTGATGCGCGTCCAGGAACTGACGCTCGCCGAACGCAACCGGATCGACCGCGAGTTGTCGGACCGCCTGCGCGGCGCCGACGAGGTCCTCCGCCACACCAGCCAAATGCTTGCCCTGATCACGCATCAGACCGGGATCGTCAAATCCCCCGACGAGCATTCGGTCGAGGTGCGCCACATCGAAGTGGTCCATGTCGCGTCGGATCGCGGCGCCGTCCTCGTCGCCGACAACTATGGGCGCGTCCACACCGTGATGATGCCTCTCGAACCCCCTTTGCAGGGCGGGGACCTCGGAAAGCTCAACCGGTTCCTGAACGACCATCTCCGCGGCGTATTAATCAGCCGGATCCCCTCAGCCATTGAAGAGGTGATGCGAACCCTCATGGACGAACAGCGCCGGCTCGCCGAGGAAGCCCTGCAAGTCGTTAATTGCCTGCCCCGGTCCCGGCCGGGCCAGTTGTATTTGGAGGGCACGACTCAACTGTTTGAGCAACCGGAATTCCACGATGTCGGCCGGGCCAGAGAAGTCTTTGGCCTGTTCGAAGAGCGCGACCGGCTCATCCAGCTCTTGCAGGACGGGATCGGCGACCGATCGATGACGGTCCCGTCGGTGCTTATTGGGTCGGAGCTGCACCAGCCCGGACTGCAGGAGATCAGCGTGGTCACCTCGCCGTACCGGGTTGGCGACAGGGCCGTCGGCGTCTTAGGCGTCCTTGGGCCTCGGCGGATGCCGTATCCGCGGCTCACCGCCATCGTCGATTACACCGCCGGCATGGTAAGCAGGTTTTTGACAAGTGTCGTGGGCTGAAAATGACTGCCCGCCTCCGCGCGGCAGCGAGGTTATTAAGACATGAAAAAGGAAAAGGAAAAAACCGAGCTCGAAAAAAAGCTCGAAAAAGAAATCGCAGCCGAAGCCGAAACTGCACCGCCCGAGGCCGAACCACCCCACGCCCAACTGCCCGATATCGTCGCGCTGGTAGCCGAACGCGACTCGGTACGCGACCAGTTGCTCCGCACCCTGGCCGATTTCGACAACTACCGAAAGCGGCTGGCCCGCGAGCACGAGCGCAACAGGAAGCTGGCTGCCGAATCCGTCCTGCGCGACCTGCTCCCCGTGCTGGACAACCTCGAGCGGGCCGTCGACCACGCCGACGCCGATCCGGACGCGCTCGTGGAAGGCGTGAAGATGGTGCTGGGCCAGTTCCGCGCCGTGTTGGAGCGGCACGGCCTCAAGCAAATCCCCGCGCTCAACGAGCCGTTCGACCCGCACGTCCACGAAGCCGTGATGCAGGCCGAATCCGATGAAATCCCGCCGGACCACGTGGTCCAGGAGTTTGAAAAAGGGTACAAGCTTGGAGATTTTGTTTTGCGCCCCTCGAAAGTCGTTGTGAGCAGGGCGTCTCTCGAACCGGCCCCGGCCGCGGCCCAGGCCGGCGAAGAAGTGACTGAGCCTGCCGACGTGGATTCTGCGCAGAAATCTGATACCGATTGAGTCTGGAGGATTGAAGAAAATGTCGAAAGTTATCGGGATTGACCTGGGAACAACCAACTCGTGCGTGGCCATCATGGAAGGCGGCAAGCCCGTCGTAATCGCCAATGCTGAAGGTAACCGGACCACGCCGTCCGTCGTCGCGTTCACCAAAGACGGCGAGAGGCTGGTGGGCGCCGCGGCCAAACGGCAGGCCATCACCAACCCGCAAAACACCGTGTTCTCAATCAAGCGTTTCATGGGCCGGCGCCACGACGAAGTCGCCCAGGAAGAGAAGCTCGTCCCCTATAAGGTCGAGCCGTCGTCCACGGGCGACGTCCAGGTCGTCGTGCAGGGAAAAACCTACCGGCCGCCTGAAATTTCCGCCATGATCCTCCAGAAAATGAAGGAGACCGCCGAGTCCTATCTCGGAAGCGCCGTCGTCAAGGCCGTCGTTACCGTTCCCGCCTACTTCAACGACTCGCAGCGCCAGGCCACAAAAGACGCCGGCCGGATCGCGGGGCTCGACGTCCTGCGAATCATCAACGAGCCCACGGCCGCCGCACTCGCCTATGGGCTTGAACGCAAGAAAAACGAGAAGGTCGCCGTCTATGACCTTGGCGGCGGCACATTCGACATCTCGATCCTCGCGATCGGCGACGACAGTTTCGAAGTCTTGAGCACCAACGGCGACACCCACCTCGGCGGCGACGATTTCGACCAGGTACTCATCGACTGGCTCGCCGAAGAGTTCATCCGCGACCAGGGGATTGACCTGCGCAAGGATCCCATGGCGCTCCAGCGCCTGAAAGAGGCCGCCGAAAAGGCCAAGTGCGAACTCTCCACCACGCTCAGCACCGACGTCAACCTCCCGTTCATCACGGCGGACGCATCCGGCCCCAAACACATGAATTACACCCTCACCAGGGCCAAGCTCGAACAACTCTGCGACCACCTGCTTCTGCGTACGAAAAATCCCTGTTATCGCGCGCTCGAAGACGCCTCCGTCAAACCGGCCGACATCGACGAAGTCATCCTGGTCGGCGGGATGACGCGCATGCCCTCAGTTGGCGAGATTGTCAAAGGCATCTTCAACAAAGAGCCGCACCGGGGCGTCAATCCCGACGAAGTCGTCGCGGTCGGCGCGGCCATCCAGGGCGGGGTGCTGGCCGGCGAAGTCAAAGACGTCCTCCTGCTCGATGTCACGCCGCTCTCGCTCGGTATCGAGACGCTCGGCGGCATCTCCACACGGCTCATCGAGCGCAACACCACCATCCCCGTCACCAAGCGCCAGATCTTCTCGACCGCCGCCGACAGCCAGACCGCCGTTACCATTCATGTTCTCCAGGGCGAGCGCGAAATGGCGGGCGACAACCGGACCCTCGGCCGGTTCGACCTCCTCGGCCTCCCGCCCGCGCCCCGCGGCATCCCCCAGATCGAAGTCGCATTTGACATCGACGCCAACGGGATCGTCCACGTCTCCGCAAAAGACCTCGCCACCGCCAAAGAGCAGAAAATCCGGATCGAGTCATCGAGCGGGCTGTCCGAGGAAGAGATCAAGAAGATGGTGCGGGATTCCGAACTCCACGCTCAGGAAGACAAGGATAAGAAACACAAAATCGAAATCAGAAACAGCGGCGACACCCTCCTCTACACCACCGAAAAAATGCTCAAGGAAAACGCCGATAAAATCCCCGCCGAAGACAAGGCCGCGCTGGAAACGGCCCTCGGCGAACTCCGCACATCCCTCGGCGGAGAAGACACCGCCGCCATCGAGGCGGGCATGCAGCGTGTCACACAGGCATCCCACAAGCTCGCCGAAGCCATGTACGCCGCCTCCTCCAAACAGCAGCAGGCCGGGCCCGACCAACAACAGGCCAAAGACGGCGACGGCAAGAAATCCGCCGGCAGCGATACCGTCGACGCCGATTTCACCGTAGTCGACGAAGATAAGGACAAGAAGTAAGCAAGGATGACCAACAATTTTTATGTCCCTTATGTCCTTTTGGTCCCTTATCATCCCGATGACGTGTAATGCCGAAGCAAATTGACCTATACGAAATCCTCGGCGTATCGCGCGACGCATCCGACGACGAGATCCGCCGCGCCTACCTCAAGCTGGCCCACAAATACCACCCCGACAAAACCGGCGGCGACAAGGAAGCCGAAAACAAACTCAAAGAAATCAACGCCGCATACGACATCCTCAAGAATCCCGAGAAACGAAAACAGTACGACCGGTTCGGCTCGATGAGCGAACAGGCGGGATTCGGCGGCGGGTATGGCGGCGCGGGTTTTGGCGGGGCCGGGTTCGAAAGCCCTTTCGACGATTTCTTCGACATGCTGTTCGGCAGGGGCGGCGGCGGGCGCGGCAGGTCTGCCGCAAGGCCCGGCAACGACCTCGAATACAGGACCACCATCACGCTCGAAGAAGCCGCGTTCGGCGCAAAACGCAAGCTCAAATTCGCCCGCATGGAACTGTGCAACGAATGTTCCGGCACAGGCGCCGCGCCCGGCTCGAGGCCCGAAACCTGCCCCGTCTGCCACGGCGCCGGGCAGGTTCGAGTCGCACAAGGTTTCTTCAGCGTCACCCAGACGTGCCACAGGTGCAGAGGCGCCGGCAAGATCGTCTCAAAACCCTGCCCGCGCTGTTCCGGGACGGGCCGGGTGCGCCTCTCGCGCGAGATCAACGTTGACATCCCCGCCGGGATCGACAGCGGCATGCGGCTCAGAGTCGCCGGCGAAGGCGAGCCGGGCGAAAACGGCGGCCCCCGCGGCGACCTTCACGTGCTCGTTGAAGTCGAGGCCCACGAAATCTTCGCCCGCGAAGGCGTCGACATCATTTGCGAGTTCCCCGTCTCGTTCACCCAGGCGGCGGTAGGCGACACCGTCCGCGTCCCCACACTGCGCGGCGACGCCGACCTCAAGATCCCGCCAGGCACGCAGTCCGGCACACTGTTCCGCCTCCGTGGGCTGGGTATGCCCGACCTCCGCGGATACCGCCAAGGCGACCAGATCGTCAAGGTCGTCGTCGAGATACCCGCAAAGCTCACGCGGCGCCAGCGCGAACTCCTCAAAGAATTCGAGCAGGAAAACGACGCAAAAACCTACCCCCTCTACAGACGTTTCATGGACAAACTCAAGAAGTACGGCGAAAAAGAGTAATGCCGGAGCAATCTATTCGTCCGATCCGTCCGATCGGTCCGATCTAAGAGTCCCGGCCTTCCGCGCCTCAGAATCCCCGCCCCGCCCCGTGTTTTGCCATGGGGATCAGGCTTCGCGCATAATGCGGTAGCGCGCGAACAAAAAAGGAGCTGGCCATGTCCCACCTCACCGAGCTGTACCGCAGCAAACTGATCTCGGCTGACCAAGCGGCCGCCATGGTCAAATCCGGCGATATCGTTGACTACTACGCCTTCTATGCCAGTTCGCAGTACCTCGATGCCGCGCTTGCCAAACGGGCCGGCGAACTCGAGAACATCACGATCCGCAGCCAACTGCGCGTCGGCCCTCCCATGCAAGTGTTCGCCGCGGACCCCTCGGGCAAATCGTTCCGTCTCGACTCATTTTTCTTCGGGCCGATCGAACACCTGCTGCCCGCCCACTGTAGGAGCACTATTCCCGGCAGGCTGGCCCGCTACGAAAGCTTCTTCGAGCGCGGCGACCTCCAGTCCGATTTCGCCGCCTTCATGGTGTCGCCGCCGGATGACGACGGCTACCTCCACTTCTGCCCGTGCCCGGCGCTCGCCAAAGCCGATGCGGTCACTACGAAATGTTTCATAGCCGAAATCAACGAGAACTATTATCCCATGCGCGGTTCCGACCTCTGCCGGATTCACCTCTCCGAAGTCGACTACGTCCTTGAAGGCCACAACCCGCCGCTCATCGACGTCCCCAGCCCCCCGCCAACCGACACCGAAATCCGGATCGCCGACCGGATCCTCGGCGAAATCGGTGACGGCGCGTGCCTCCAAATCGGTTACGGCAGCGTGCCCATGGCCATCGCCAAACGAATCGCCGAGTCGCCCCTCAAAGACCTCGGCATCCACACCGAAGTCTTCCCCGAAGGCATCATGAACATCTACAAGGCCGGCAAGATCACCGGCGCAAGAAAAGGCATCGACCGCGGCAAAATGATCGCCAGCATCCTGCTCGGCACCCGAGAGCTGATCGAGTTCGGCAGAGATTGCCCCGAACTCTACTTCCACTCCTCGAGTTACACCAACGACCCCGCCATCATGAGCCGGAACGACAACCTCATCACCGTCAACGCATTCCTCGAAGTCGACCTGTTCGGCCAAGTCAACGCCGAATCCATCGGGCACAGAACCATTTCCGGCACCGGCGGCCAACTCGATTTCGCCATGGGCTCCGACATATCCAACGGCGGCAAGGCCATCCTCTGCGGGCCGTCCACCTACACCAAAAAGGGCGGCGGCGCCGACTCCCGCATCGTCGCCACGCTTACCCCCGGCAGCGTCGTCACCACACCCAGGTCCTGCGTACAATACGTCGCCACCGAACACGGCATCGTCAACCTCCGCGGCAGAAACCTCTGGGAACGCGCCCAACTCCTCACCAGCATCGCACACCCCGACTTCCGCGACGACCTCATCCGCAACGCACAAGCCATCGGCATCTGGAAGTAGGCGCGGTCGTCTCGCCCGCGCCGTCCAGCCCACAAGCTGCGATCAACAGTCAGAGCGACGGTCAACTACGTACCGGAATGATCGCAGCTTTTGGCGGTCGGGACGCTTTTGGTGTGGAGCATCGGTCAGCCCGTTGTAGGCGCGGTCGTCTCGCCCGCGCCGTCCAGACCACTGGCTATTGACAACACCCAAGGCAACGGCTAACCGCACGGCGGAACGAGGAACGTCTTAAGATTGGGCTGCCAGTGGTTCAGGGATAGGTTGGGGCGTTGACGGCGCGGGCGAGACGACCGCGCCTACTGCGGATGATTGGGGAGAAGGAAGTTGTTAGGGTGGAAAGACAGTGGAGGTGCAGCGGATGGCAAAGACGGTGGCCATACTGGGGGCGTCGGCGTCGAGAAGGAAGTTTGGCAACAAGGCGGTCCGCGCATATCGGGAGGCGGGGTGGACAGTATACCCGGTGAACCCGCACGCCACGGAGATCGAGGGCATCAAGGCCTATCAGACGCTGGCGGACATACCGGACCGGATCGACCGGGTGTCGGTATATCTGCCGCCGGAGTTATCGGAGGCGTTGCTGGACGAAATCGCGGAGGTCCAGCCTCAGGACGTTTATTTCAACCCGGGCGCGGGTACTCCGGGGCTGGTGAGGGAGGCGCGGGCGCGGGGCATCACGGCGCATCTGGCGTGCAGTATTGTGGCGATTGGGCAGAGGCCGGACAGCTTTGGGGATGAGTAGAAAGAGGTTTAGGGTTAGAAGGCCGAACGGACATAAGAGACACCCATAAGGACGATGGGAATAAACTTGGGTGCGGGGAGGGAACCACCCTTGGCGGGTTCATGCGCGGCGGAGTGTCATGCCGCATTGGAGCAGAGTCCTCCGAAGGGGTGCCCCCGCAACCCTTCGGAGGATGAAAGCTAAAGTGGTTGCCGGTTACCGGACGCTGAACTGCTTTGACGCCTGGAAGAACCCGTTAAACAGGACGTCGGCCCTGTAGTTGTGGGCGCCGGCGGCCGTCTTGAAATTGATGATGTACTGGCCGGCTGCGTCGTCGATGCGGATAAACGAGGCGCCTTCGCCGAACACGCCGCTCAGGCACGCCACGTCCCCGCCGGCGGTGACTTCGTAAACCACGACGGTTACGGTTTCATCATGTACGAACAGATTGCTGCAATCGCGCGCGGTGAACTTGATGGGCACGTCGGAACCACCCTTGGACGTTTTGCCCAGGGAAAGCGGGGGCAGCCAACCCATGACATAGTTTACGGTGAAATCGGCTGTTGCGTCGCCCGTGCCGCCCTGGCTGGTGGCGGACGCGACGACGGTATAGGCGCCGATGCCGCCGGCGATGAACACGCCGGTGGCCGTAACGTTGTTGGTTCCGAGTCCGGTTGCATCGAGTGTGACGCCGGCGCCGTTTACGGTAGCTGCGACGGACGTGATCGCGCTCTCGGGATCGACCGCCTGGAATTCAATGTCGACAGGCGTTCCGCCCAAACAGTAGACAATCGCCGCGCCATCTGCCGGCTCAACGATGGTGACGATGGGCGGGGTGGTGTCGCCCGTACCGGTTTCGCCAACGCTGATGGTTAAGTTATGCGCGCCCAACCCCCAGCCAAGCCCGGTAGGCGGTACGCCCTGAATGGTATAGGTGTAATCGCCTACAACGGCGCCCGCGCCCACGGCAATGCTGACGTCGGTGTTCTGGGTCTCGTTCAGCGCCGTGTAGGTCAAGGAAACCGGGCTTACCGATACCATGGCTTCCGCATCGGCCTGACTCGAACCCGCCGGCCAGCTTGTGGCATTGATGCGAACATTCACCACGATTCCGCCGGGAAGCGCTTCGTCACCGTCCTTGTTAAGGGAACCCGGCGAAATAATCCCAAGGGTGTACGCATCGCTGAACGGCTTGATTCCGGCGACGACGTTGGAGGGTGGGTCATACGTGGCGTTGTCGCTGGCATAGGCGATCTGGCCTGTTGCCAGAACTACAAGAATAGTTATGATACATATGCAGTTTTTTCTCATTTTGGTTATCCTTCTCCTTCGTTGTTGGTTACAGTGCCAATGGTTAAAATAGATTTATGGAGAGGTAGTTATAACTTGCAAAATGCCACTACTTCCCCAGTTACACGGTCGCGTATGTTACAGACAAGCCATACGCCTGTCAAGCAAAAAAAACGGGGGAAGACTGTGTACAACTTGGCGGGGTTTTAGCACTTCGGGCCGCGGGGTTGCAAAACAGGTGAGGCCGCGGCGGTTATCTTCCGTAGCGGGCGTGGCGGGCGCGTGTGGCGAGCCATGCGCACTGGTCGGCGAGCCGCTGCATCCACTCCATGGCGGAGAGCCCGGCGAGTTGGGCATTTTTGAACTGGACAATCTGATAGGAAACGGTGGTAACGTGCTTGACGCCGACGGCGTAGGGCAGTGCGACCTGCTCGTGGTGGGACAGGGCGCGGTAGGTCTGGTAGTTGTCGAGCAGGATGTTGACGCGCTTGAGCAGCCGTTCGGGCTTGTCGGTGGTACGTATGCACAGGTTTGAGATGGCATAGGACATGTCTTCGAGATAGCACCCGTCGCCGGCGAATTCGAGGTCGACGACGGCGGCGAGTTCGCCGTCGCGGAACAGGAGGTTTCCGCCGTGCCAGTCGCCGTGAATGAGTCCGGTTTCGAATTTGTTTCTGGCGTCCCAGTTGAGTTCGTTTGCGGCGTCTCTGAGGAACAGGGCGATTTGGTTGCAGTATTTCGTGGCGTCGGCCTCGGGCCCCTGTTGTTTAGCGATCTCGTAGAGTTTTCCAAACGCGGCGCGGGGCACCTCGCTGAACCGCCACATCCGGGTGTCGCGCTGGGGCCGGGGGAACTCGTGGCAGACCAGGTGAAACCTTCCGAGCGCGGCGGCGGAGATGGCCAGGGTTTCCGCGGAGACCTCCATGGGCTCGGCCTGAACGAACTGTTGGAGTTCGAGCGCCCACGTGTCGAGTTCGACGATGTTTTTGCCGTCTTTTCCGCTTTTGATTCGCGCGACGGGAATCCCGTTTTGGTCCAGATGGCTTGAGAGGCGGTGCTGGAACCGGAGTGCGTCGAGGACAACCGGGTCGCGCTGGTAGGTTTTGATCATGAATTTGCCGGCGGCAGTTTCGACGACGAGTTTTCGGTGCCGGTGCTGGTGGGCCTTGTGTAAATAGTAAGGGATCGCGACGTCACCCACGTCATAACATGTACGGATGACGTTTGCCAGAATTTCGAGTGCGTTTGAACCTTCGGTCACGGAACAGACAAAACCTTTTCCGATTCGATATTTTTCATCAGGTCATCTTTTTTGAACCAGGTCGGTTTGACCTGGCGGCTGCCGTACAGTTTCTCGGCCTGGTCGGTGTTGTGGGGTGAAGCGGGATCGGCGCTTTGTCCCCAGGCAACCAGCGTGTAGGAATCAACGCCCTCGGGGTGCATGAAGGCAATGAGCATCGTGCCCGATCCGTTAAACGCCACGGATTTGCCCGAACCTTCCTCGATCTCGCGGGCCGACACGTCGCGGACCGTTTCGGTCTGTGTTTTGAGTTTATCCGAGCCGAAATCCGCGCCGTCGCAGGGGAAATAGCGGCCGTTTCTTCCGACGAGGTTGATGTCGCCCCAGGCAATGTCCCATTTGCCGTACTTGGTTTTGAGTTCGGCAATGGTTTCTGCAAACAAGTCGAGCAACTTGACTTTTTCGGGTTGGGGCAGGGCTTTTTTCTCGGCGACGGCCACGGTGTCGATGGTATTCTCGCATTTGAGCCGCCAGAACTTCACGAGTGGCGCGGCGGTGCTGTCGGCTTTGAACTGGCCATCCCACTGGAGCACGGCATTGACGGCCGCGGCGAAGTCCGGATCGGCCGTCCGTTGGCGGCCAACCGTCGAGACGGCGTTGTCGAGGGCCATTTTCCAGGACACGGCGAGGAGGTCGTAGACGTTCATCATGTAGCTGATGGCTTCTTCTTTGGTGATTTGGCCATCGCCATCGAGCAACTCGAGGAGGCGCCGCCCGCGCGGGGTATTGTCATCCCACGAGACGTTGTAGATATAGGGTTTATATTTGTCGGGCGTCATGGGAGAGTCTTTCATCATGACGGCAGGGCTGACGTTGCAGTTCTGGAAATACCCCTGGGCCGGGTTCTTGATTTGGACGAGGTCGGCGATGTCGTGGATACCGCGCCAGCGCGAGGCATCGGCGCCGCCGGGAACTGGGGCGGACCAGTCGTAGCCGTCGGGCCGGATGGGCGTCCTGCCGTTTCGAACGTACTGGATGTTGCCGGAGTCGTCGGCAAACGTGATGTTCTGCTCCATCATCTGGTTCATGGCGAGGGCCTGGTAGAACTGGTCGCAGTTGTCGGCGGTGCACATGAGGTACATCTGCTCGAACAGGCCGGTCTGGTCAAAATAGGGGGTGGCGCCGCAGTAGGCGATGCCTTTTTCGAAGTTGGGCTCTTCGACAACCGGCCCGTAGACCGAATAGAGCGCGGGTTTTTGCTGGGGCTCGGCGCCCTTGACGTTGATGGTGAACTGTTTGAGTTCGAAATCGCGCCATTCGCCTTCGTACTGGTACTGGAGCGGGTTTTCGGGATTGAGCTTGACCATGTAGACGTCGGAGGTGTCAGGCCCGCCGGTGGTGCATGCCCAGGCAACGTGGGCGTTGTGGCCCAGCGCCGGGATCGGCGAGCCGACAAGCCAGAACCCGCAGAGGTCTTCGCCCCCCGCGTGCATCCGGGCTTCGTAAAAGACGGCCATGCCTTCCCAGGTGAGGTGGGGGTCGGTCATAAGAATCGAGCAGCCGTCGGCGGATCGCGCGGGCGAGACGGCAAACGAGTTCGAGCCGAACGCGGGCGCTTTGTCTTTATTCTTGAGGTCGTCCATGATGGTGCCGAGGGGCCAGTTGAGGATCATGGCCCGGCCGATTGCGGCGCACTGCCAGCCATGGAGGTCGGTGGCGAAGTCGGGATTCTTCTCCGGGTGCTCGTTAACGTAAGCGAGGACGCCTTTCATGAAGTTATCGCCCATATCGCGCAAGTTGGCGGGGGCTTTTGGCCAGAACTCCTGGCAAATCTCGGCGTTTCGCACCAGGCGCATGATGTAGTCCTGTTCGGCGTAATCCGGCCCGAATGCTTCAGCCATGGTTCCGACGGCGGTCCGCACGTTTTTGTAGATGTCTTCGAGCCGGTCTTCGGCTTGCGCGTAGCCCATGGCATACGCGGCGGCGGCCATATCCTCGGCAAAGATGTGGGGAACGCCCCAGGTGTCGCGGTAGATGACGGCCTGGCGGTCGCCGGAATCGCCATCGCCTTCGGGGGTGGTTTGCTGGGTTTGTGCGACGGACTGTGCGCCGGATTCGGCGGGTTGCGGTGGCTGTTGGGCTTGCTGGCCACAGCCAAACAGAGCGCCCACAAGGACTGCGCATAGCAGGAACATCATCGAATACTTCATGAGACGCCTCCACATCCTTATTTGAGCCGTGGTCGACCCCGGCCGCTGCCATTGAATCATACAGAACTTGCAGGCCGCGGCAAAATAAAAAATACAGTCCGGAGTCCGGAGACTGGAGTCCGGAGGAAAAAAGCGGCGGCGGCGGAGTCGCCACGTCTGGGACGCCCCCCACAACGCGCGCCGAAGACGGCGCGGCCGGGGGGCGTCCCAGACCGTGACCGAGAAGTCCTCGAAAAGATGCCGTAAGTTGGTGGATAGTAGTACGGACGAGTACGGACGAACAGAAACTGAGGGAGCAAGGGCCTGCAGACAGGATTGAAGCGGCGAGGACGCCGCTTCCACGAGTTAGCCTTCGATGTTGAGTATGGCGGAGCCGTGTTGGTTGATTTTGGGCGGCGGTGGGGCGGGGATGGCTTCGGTGCTGACTTTAAGGAAGAGGTCCTGCCAGGTGTCGCGCATGATGGTCATGAGGCTGACGCACTCTTCGATGGGGCTGGTTTTTTTCTGGATATTGGCTTTGACGAGGAGGTGCTGGAAGTATTCGTAGATCCGGTTGAGGTTTCGCGCGATGTCTCCCGCGCCGTTCATGTCGAGTGCGCCGCGGAGTTCGGCGATGATTTCCTGAGCCCGGACGAGGTTGTTGTGTACGCCGTCAATCCTGCCTTTTTGGAGTTGGCGTTTGGCCTCTTCAGCTCTCTGGATGGCGCCGTTGAACAGCATGACGATGAGCTTGCCCTGGGAAGCGGTTTCGACGTCGACTTTTTTATAAGCCATATGGCCGTTCGAGTTTGAAGCCAATTGGCCGGAAGCGGTTCCAGGCATCAAGCGCTACTCCTTGGGCGCGCGTGTGCGCCCGTTGTCATATTCTACCCCCCGCTGCTCGCGGATCAAAACCTGCTATACATGCTGCTCAGGGAACTGATGGAACTGCTCTGCGTCTGGTAGGTCATGGACATCTGTTCGAGCCGCGAGAACTGTTTGCGGAGCCGTGTTTCTTTTGAGGCGACACGATCTTCGAGCCGATCGATCTGGTCATTGAGGTTTCGGATTTGGGTGTCGATGCTGCCGTTGCTTTTGGATCGGCCGTTGAGAAATCCGTTGACGCGGGTGGTTTCGTCGAGATAGGCAAACAGGCTGTCGGCGATGCCGGCGCCGCCGGTGTTGCTGAACAGGTCTCTGACGTTGCCTCTGTCTTCGAGGAGGGCCGCCTTGAACTCCGCCTCGTCGAGTTCGAATTTAGCCGTGGCGGTGCTGTCGAAACCCGAGCCGGTCGAGATCCCCACGTCGAGGAGGCTCATGTAGGACCCGCTGATGCCGGAGACCTGGCTGAAGATGATCTCGCGCAGGTACATCTGTATGGCCTGAATGGTGCCGTCGTTTTCGAGATCGCCTTCCGCCTTTACGAGGTCTTCGATTTGAGTGACGGATTCGTTGAGCGTCTCGAGAAACTTTTTGACGCTTTCCACGATGGAGTCGTCGTCGCTCGACACGGTAACGGTGGTGGCGCCGGCGCTGAGCAGGCGGAGCGTCACGCCGCCGATGGCATCCGTGACCTGGTTGGTGTTCCGGGTTTGTACGGGGCCGCCGTTGACGGAGAACTGGGAGTCGTTTCCGGCGGTCTGCGTGGCCGCGGCTAGGTTGGTGACGGCGAGGAAGTTGCTCGTGCCGGCGGTGAGGGAGATGGTGCGGCTTCCGAGTGACTTTGAGACGAGCTGGATGGTGTCGGTGGCGCTGTCATAACTGGCGGAGACGCCGGCGTCGGAGTCGGTGATGCGTTGGACGACGTCGGACAGCGAGTTGGTGGCGGGGTCGACGGTGATTTCGATGCCGTTGACGAAAAAGGTGCCGGCGGTTACGGCGCCGTTGGCGAACCGGGCCTCGTCGAGGTATAGCGCGGGGTTGGCGGCGCCCAGGTTGACGCTGCTTGTGACTGTGGTAGCGCCGGTGGCGCCGGTGGATTGATTGGCGGTCTTGATATTGATGGCCGTAAGAAAGTTGCTGGTGTCGCCGGTGCCGCTGAGGTTAATGACGCTGGTGTCGCCGGCGGTCTTGTTTTCGAGTGTGACGCGGTCGGTGACGGGGTCGTATGTGGCATTGACGCCGGCGGCGCTGTTGGTGATGTCGGTGAGGATCTGGGTGAGCGACTGGGTGGCCGGGTCGATGGTGAAGCTGACGCCGTTGATCGAGAACGTTCCGGCGTTGACGGAGGCCGTGATGCCGCTCGAGGCCAGGGCAGAGTTGGTGTCGACGGGCTGGCCCATGATGGCGCTGCTGCGGGCAACGGTGGCGCTGGCCAGTTGAACGACCTGGACCGAATAAGATCCCGTAACCGGTGCGCCGGAAAGCTCGACGCCCATCACGTCTTCCTTGCTGGTGGCCGCTTTGAATTTTCCGAATACGAGGTTTAGCCGGAAGTCCTGGGCTTTGTTACGGAGCGTCATCAATTGGGTGCGGAGTTTTTTGATGGCTTCTTTTTGTTTTCCGAGGGCAGTCTTGTTGCCTTCGAGCCGCGTGATGGGTTGGCGCTCGATCTGCATCAATTGGGTGATGATCGTGTTGGAATCGAGGCCCGTAATCAGCCCGCCAACCGAAAATCCGCTTGCCATAGCCAGTTCCTCCGCAGCCAGAGTGATATGGGACAATTCTCTAAGACCCATTATCGGCGCGCAAGCGGGGAACCTTTAGGCCGGGGCGGGAGGGCGTGGTCCAGTGGCGGGCTGCGTTTACGCCTCAGGACTTTTCGGAAGCTGTAGTTTTGGCTTCCTGCACAGGCTGGCTGGGCTCGGGCAGAATCAGTTTTCCGCCGGCGAGGAGTTTGTCGAGTTCTTGTGTAAGTCTTTTCCTGGCGTTATCTTGTGCTTCTTTTGCCGTATTGCCTTCGAGCCCGGCATGGATCGACTGGACGACGCCGTCTTTGCCGACAATCACGAGTCGCGGAATGGCGTTGACCTTGTAGTCTATAGAAGCTGCCTGTTTTGAATCCAACGCTACGGGTACCTCGAAGCTGTTGGATTGAATGAACCTTTTTATGTATTCGACGGGTTCGGCCTGGTTGACGGCGTAAAAGACTACGTCCTTATCCTTGTAAGCCTTTGCGACCTCACCAAATACGGGCATGAGTATCCGGCACGGCGGGCACCAGGTGGCCCAGAAATCCATGACGACGATCTTTTTGTCTTTGAATGAGGCGAGGTCAAAAGTTCCGCCGCCAAGTAGCTCGAGCTTTACGTTAGGCGCGGGTTTGCCGAGCAGGGCTTCCCACGGTTCCCCGATTGTTCGCTGGGCAAAGAAGTCGTAGTGGCCACGGGCGGAGCCTTGCGCCGCCGCGGGCAGGCCGAAAGCCGAAACCACGGCCAACACGGCCAAGATAACCCAAAGTGCCGATGTTCGCATCACACGCTCCTTCTTGCCTGCTTCCCTCGTGATAGGCGATCCAGGCACGATCATCTGGTCAACGCCGCGGGTCCAGCGCGTATTCCAGTTTTCGGGAGTATAACCCAGGCACGGAAACTGACGCCATTTCTTCGAGAAGGGCGCGTGATCTGGACGGCACAGGCTGGAAGACCGTCCCAACGCGCGGCATCGAAGCTTCAACTTCTCCGCAAGAAAACAAGAACTTGGCGGATAGTAGTACGGAGAGAGTCCCCCTAATCCGCAATCGGCAATCCGCAATCCGCAATTTCCACCCGCCCTTGACGCATCAGCACGGTCCTTGCCGCATACCGCGCCGCACGCGCGTCATGCGTCACCAGCAGGACCGCGCCCCCTTGTCGCGCAAACTCCGCCAGGTGCCCGAGCACAATCTCCGCGTTTTCCCCATCCAGGTTGCCCGTCGGCTCGTCGGCCAGGATAACCTTCGGCTGGTTGAGCAGCGCACGCGCCAGCGCAACCCGTTGCCGTTCGCCGATGCTCAGTTCGGCCGGCACATGACGCGCCCGCGCCGACAACTGGAAATGATCCATCAGCGATCTCGCGCGTTCCCGCGCCCCGTTCACCGGCCCCGCCAACGACGCCGCCAGTACGTTCTCCTCGACGCTCAAGTACGGCACCAGGAGAAACTGCTGGAACACGAACCCGATCGTCGTGCCCCGGA
>JAPLKX010000589.1 GCA_026387845.1 Candidatus Hydrogenedentota bacterium
GTTCCCGTGGTGCGTTTGCCAACGTAGGCAAAAATAGTGTTGTTCGACGGATCAGTGAACTGCACACTGTAGTAGCGGCCAGCCATATCCGGCACGTGCAGGACTTGCGGTCCTTTGGAGAGATCGAGCCAGCCGACCGTAAGGAGCGTGTCGTGGTTCACGCCAGTAGTCATCAATTTTGAGGCCGAAGCGGGCGGGTGGAGGGGATCCGCAAAAAGTGCTTGGGGCTCCGTATAGAGCTTATTGACCGGGATGGGGCCGTCGCCTCCTCCTTGAACGAGGATCGCTCGCTTGTACACGAACAGCATCATGCGTGGCCAAAAATAGGTGAAAAGGAACCATGAGGCGGCCGCGACCGCACCGAATATGAGGAAATGTTCGAGTGTCATAAGTTGTATCACCTTACTTTGATAATCGGCGGCACCTTGTATTTGCCGTTAAGGATGGCTTCACCTGGCACATACACGCGCAGCCAGAGGATGAAGTTGCCTGCAGGCGCGGGCAGCCAGTTGGATTCATGGCCTGCCGGAGCGCTGTTCTGAAGGTAAATGTCAACGGACTCGTCGGCATTCGGCACGAGCCCAGAGCGGTCGCTGACGCTGAACCGGTTGAGCGGATTCGCCACAAAGCGATTTTGCGAGTCGCCCATCGTCAGCGACCAGAAGGCATTATTCGGTGGAAGACCGCCCGGCGGGAAATGTATGACGTAGTCGTGCTTTCCGGAGAGCGTATGACCTGCGCCATCTCCGGACGTCGTCCAGTACATCGCCTCCTGCGGTACGTTTATCGGGCCGGGAAATATTTGAGCGCACGCGGCTCTGAAAAACATGCCATTCCCGGGCTCGCCGCATCCGCACATGGTGAGCCAGCCGTTCACCTTCGTAGTCTTGATCCTGGCGTAAATTTGGGCCGAGACAAACGACAGCCCGAAGCCGATGAAGAAGCCCTGCACAATGTCATTCCGCACAGTTCTTGAATGGGCAAAGAAGAATAAATAGATGAGGAATAAGCCGCATATCGAACCGATGAGGGCCGTCAGAATATTGGATATTCTATTGTTCATATAATTTTCCTTATCATTTTGAGCTAAACGGTGCAAGCGTTATCTGCTTTGCAAGGTCGTAGGCAGTTGTCAGGTCGCTGTCGCTGTACACAAGGATGCGGCCGAGGACGAGCACCGAGCTGTTCGGCGAGGAGATCTGCGTCATGCCGCTCGGAACCTGCCCCTGCCAGCCCCGCCCCGTTATGAGATAGTCACCCGCTTGCGTACCGGTGGCGCGTTTGCCAACGTAGGCAAAATCAGTGCCGTCCGACGGATCAGTGAACTGCGCGCTGTAGTAGCGACCGGCCATGTCCGGCACATGCAAGACTTGCGGTCCTTTACTGAGGTCTAACCAGCCGACCGTAAGGAGCGTGTCGCGGTTCACGCTAGTCGTCATCAGATTTGAGCCCGAGGCGGGCAAGTGGAGGGGATCTGCAAAAAGCGTTTGAGGCTCCGTATAGAGTGTATTGACTGGGATGGGGCCGTCGCCGAACCCTTTAACGAGGATCGCTCTTTCGAAGTGGTTGTACACGAGGTGTGGCCAAAAGTAGACGAAGAGGAACGTGCCGAGCGCCCATGCCGCGATCATGACCGAACTGAATGTGAGCAGATGTTTGTGTTTCATATGCGCTGTCATTTTACTTCTACGATTGGCGGCCCTTGGTACTCACCGTCTAAAATGGCCTGGCCGGGCAGATAGACACGCAGCCAGAGGATGAAGTTGCCGGTTGGCGCGGGCAGCCAGTTGGATTCATTGCCTGCCGGAGCGGTGTTCTGGATGTATATGTCGACCGAACCGTCGGCATTCGGAACGAGGCCGGAGCGATCGCTGACGCTGTATCGATTGATCGGATTCGGCACAAAGTGATTTTTCGCATCGCCCATCGTCAGCGACCAGAATGCATTATTCGGCGGGAGCCCGCCTGCCGGAAAGTGCATGATGTAATCGTGCTGGCCGGAGAGCTTTTGGCCCGCGCCATCTACGGACGTTGTCCAGTACATCGCCTCTTGCGGTACGTTTACGGCAGAAAGTTTGTTGGCGCACGCGGCTTTGAACAACATGCCATTGCCAAGCTCGCCGCATCCGAAAATGGTGGTCCAGCCGTTGACCGTCGTGACATAGGCGTTCATGATAATCTGGGCCGTGATGAAAGCCAGCACGCCGCCAATGATGATTCCCTGCACGACATCCGAGACGATGGTTCTCCTGAACATGATGGCGAACATCCTTTCGCGAGCATCAGTTAAAGTGGCGTATAACAGTGATTCCATAGCGAAGGAGCCGCGGAATCACCCCTGGGCAGGATCCCCGATACTCCTGAGATGCATTAGGGTGTTCACGCAGATGGTACACCGGAAGCGGCGGTCCTGGCACTGATCGCATGAGCACGAAGCGGGATCCCTGCAATGAAGCTGATGGAGTCAGTCCTCAATACTGCCAGGCGAAAGCACCTGGCTCAGGCCACCGAGCAGCGCGACACGTATTGGATCAAGCGGTTCATCCTCTATCACGGCAAGCGGCATCCAGCGACCGTGGGATAAGGAGGAGATCGAAGGCTTCCTCACAGACCTGGCCGTGGGGCGACGTCTGTCGGCCGGCTCAAAGTGAGCTGCCCCCGTTTTCTGTACCAGGTTCTGTATTAGTCCGAATGTCGCCATAGCAGGGGTGGGCGGAGATCCCAGGTCGAGCACAGACGCGCCCTTGGCTTCTCGGCCATAGGCCATCGCGCGCGGGGCTCCTTGACTTCGGGGCGACGAGGAGGTAGCCTGATTCCTGAACGGTGGACCCGCGTTATTGTCTGTTGCCTGACCCCAGAAGACGGTTAAGGGTTTCGGTCCACCAGGCAGCTCAGATTCAGGAGACCCTTATACGGAATCCGGCAAAGGGCGAGCAAGGGTCTGAATCGCCAGGGTCGGGTCCTGCAAAACCCTCATGCGTGGGTTCAAATCCCACCGTCGCCTCTAGAGCAAGGGTCATCGTGAGAGACCGTATAGGGGTCTCCCAAAATTGGGGAGACCCTTGTGCGTCTTTCTGGATTCCGTACAGGGGGCATGGGAGACAAGGACGGTTAGGGGTCTTGCACTCCCGGCTTAGCCCAGGCGACGCCAGGCAACGCCCGGCAATACCAGACAATGGACTGACGCCAAGGAGGCACTACCATGAGAGGCAAGAGACTCCCTGAGAGGACCATGGGCCACGCGAAACTGGGAACACTCGTCGACTACTACCTGGCCGACATGCAGCGCCGGGGCTGCACCGACGACTCAGTCGGCAGGAACCGCCGGGCCCTCCGGCGGTTTGCCCGGTCGGTCGCCTCCGAGTCTGCCAGCATCACACTCCTGGACGTGACAGACGAGGTTGTGGACGGCGACGTTTCCGCACTGCAGCGACGCGATGTCAAGTTCGAGGCGCATCCCACTTGGAGGCAGCAACCAGGCAAGTTGTCTCCTTTCACCATCCGAAAGGGAATCCGGATTCTGAAGGGCTTTGGTCAGAGATTCTCCAACGCAAACTGAGCTGGTTTGCCCCCCTCTCCAGGCAAGTCGATCTCGTACCCGATCGCCTTGTATCCCTTCCGCCGCTTTGCGTACATTCCAGCCAACACCCGAACTTCGGAATCCACGTAGTCGAAGACAATCACGGCCTGCTTGTCCGGGTGTAGCCGATGCAGCCGACCAGCATACTGGGTCAACGTTCCCCGCCACGAGATCGGTAGGGCAAGGAAGAGTGTGTCCAGGCGGGAATCGTCGAATCCTTCGCCCAAATACCGGCCGGTTGCCACGATGACTCTCTCTTGGCTAGGGGAAACACTCGCGAGCTTTTCGGCTAGGCTATCGCGCTGCCTCTTCCTCATGCCGCC
>JAPLKX010000447.1 GCA_026387845.1 Candidatus Hydrogenedentota bacterium
GTCGACGTCTGCACGCCGAACTTCCTTCACCCGCCCATTGCGATCGCGGCCGCCAAAGCGGGCAAGCACGTCATATGCGAGAAACCGCTGGCGAACACGGTGGCTGAAGCCAAGAAGATGCTCGATGCCGTCACGAAAGCGGGCGTGAAGCATATGTGCGGGTTTTCCTACCGTTTTGCGCCGGCTGTGCAGACGATTAAGAAGCTGGTGTCGAGCGGGGCGCTGGGCCACATCTACCATTTTCGCGCGGCGTATCAGCAGGACTGGATCGTGGACCCGGACTTCCCGATGGTCTGGCGGTTGAAGAAGAAGCTCACGGGCTCGGGCGCGCTGGGCGATATCGGTGCGCACATCGTTGACCTTTGTCAATTCCTGGTGGGCGACGTGGAGCAGGTGTCGGGGACACTGGAGACGTTCATCAAGCAGCGGCGTGTGACGGCGTCGGATACGGGTATCGCCGGCAAGAGCGGCGAGAAACGCACCGGCAAGATGGACACGGTGGACGTGGACGATGCGGCCATTTTCATCGCGCGGCTGAAAGGAACGAACACGCTGGCGACGTTCGAGGCGACTCGGTTCGCCCCGGGCCGGCGCAACTACAACAGCATCGAGATCTACGGCAGCCAGGGTTCGGTGTTGTGGAACGTGGAAGACATGAATTACTTCCAATACTTCAGCCGGAACGACCCGCCGGACCTGCAGGGGTTCAGGCAGGTGCAGGCAACGGACCCGGCGCACCCGTACGCGTCGAACTGGTGGCCGTCCGGGCACATCATCGGGTACGAGCACCTGTTTGTTCACGAAATCTACGAGTTCGTGCGGAACCTAGATTCGAAGAAGGCGACCTATTCGACGTTCGAGGACGCGGTGAAATGCCAGCGAGTGCTCGAGGCGGTCGAGCGCTCGTCGGCCAAGAAGCGTTGGGAGATGGTGAAATAGAGGCCTGAACTCCGGGCGCGGGTGCGCGCCCGCAACCGTGCGCGCGCGCTAGTCTGCGCGCGCGCTTGCAGAAGGAGATTCGATTATGAAACTGGGTGTTGTAACGGCGATGTTCGGCAAGCGGCCGCTGAGCGAGGTGCTGGACCTGTTGAAAGCGCTGGGCCTGGAATCCATCGAGTTCGGGACGGGCAACTACCCGGGTTCGGGCCTGTTGGACGTTCCGGAGTTGCTGAAGTCGCAGGCCAAGCGGAAGGACTTGTTCAATCAACTGAAAGACGCTGGAATCGGGATCAGCGCCTTGAGTTGCCACGGTAACGCCCTGCATCCCGACCGGAATTTTGCCAAGCGGTCGGTGGCCGTGCTGAACGACACGATCAGGCTGGCCGAGAAGCTGGGCGTCAAGACCGTGATTGACTTCTCGGGTTGCCCCGGGTCCGATGAGAAGGCAACGAAGCCCAATTGGGTGACGTGCGGGTGGCCGCCGGACTATATGGAAATCCTGGATTGGCAGTGGAACAAGAAGGTGATCCCGTTCTGGACGAAGCAGTGCAAGATGGCGAAAAACCACGGGATTCGGATTGCATTCGAGATGCACCCGGGGTTTGTGGTGTACAACACGGAAACCATGTTGAAGCTGCGGAACATCTGTGGAGACAACCTGGGCGCGAACTTCGACCCAAGCCACCTGTTCTGGCAGGGGATGGACCCGATCGTGTGCGTCCGTGCGCTGGGCAAGGCCATTTTCCACGTCCACGCCAAGGA
>JAPLKX010000240.1 GCA_026387845.1 Candidatus Hydrogenedentota bacterium
CGGAGCCGGGGGAGGCCGCATCCGGCTTGGCGGCAGTTTCTTCGCCGGCTTTTCTGGCGATGCGGGCCTGCGCGTCTTCGACGATTTGGCGGAAATAGGCGACGGTGTCCTGGACGGTTTCGTCGGACCCGACGGCGGCGGCGGCCCGGTATTTTTTTTCGGGCAGGCTTGGCCTTCGAGGCGCGGGGGCGCCGGGAACCGATGCCGTCAGCTCGATCATCTTGTTGCCCAGGAAACCGAATAAACCACCTTCGGTGATTTCGGTGGTATTTATGACAACGGCGTCTTTACCGAGCGCGCGCACCATTTGCTGGTAGGCCTCGTCGAACGTTTCGGCTTTGAATTTGTGGAAAGTGTTTGACATGTTATGCGGTCACCTGGCCTTCGCTTTCCAACTGCACCGAAGAATCTATTTCATTGTATGAAAGCACCACAATTTTCGGCTGCTGCCGCTCGAGAATCCGTTTGACGTACCTGCGCGCCGCCGCCGACGCCAGCACCACCGGCTCGTGACCCATCAAAACCAGCGGCTGGACCGCCTGCACGGCGTTGAGCGCGATCACGTCGGCCCGCCGCGGGTCCACCGGCACGTATGAACCCGACTCGGACTTCTGGAGCGCGTCGAGGATTTCTTTTTCGAGCGCGGGCGCGAGCGTTACGACGTGCAGCACGCCCTGCTCGTCGGTATACGCGTGGCAAATCTCGCGCGCCAGGCGGTGGCGGCAATATTCAGCAAGCAACTCGATGTCCCGCGTTCTGGGCGCGTAATCGGCGAGGGTTTCGAGAATGGCTTCGAAGTTTCGGATGGACACGTGCTCGCGCAACAGCGTATGCAGCACTTTCTGGAGTTCGCCCAGCGTCAGAATGTTGGGCAGCAGTTCGTCCACCACGCTGGGCGCCTTCTCCCGGACGTGTTTGACGAGCCCCTGCACGTCCTCGCGGGACAGCAGTTCGTCCGCGTAGCCGAGGATCAGTTCGGTCAGGTGCGTGGCCAGCACGGCCGACGGCTCGACCAGGGTGTAGCCGAGCCGTTGCGCCCTGTCCCTGTCGCCTGCTGACACCCATACGGCCGGAAGGCCGAACGCGGGCTCTTTTGTAGGGATTCCCTTGATTTCTTCCTCGACGAGGCCGGGGTTCATGGCCAGGAAATGATCCGGAATGATTTCGTAGGTTGCGATGAGGGCCTCGCGCAACCGCACACAGTATTGATTGGGCCGCAGCCGCATGTTGTCGATGATGCGGATCACGGGCACAATGAAGCCCATCTTGGAGGCGACCTGCTGACGGATGATCTGGATTCGGGTGAGGAGATCGCCGCCCTGCCGCGCGTCCGCCATCGGAACCAGGGCGTAGCCGAGCTCGATCTTGAGCGGATCGACCGCGAGGAGGTCCTCGGTTTTTTGCGGGGCCTCTTTGACGGCGGCTTCTTTCTCGGCGGCGGCCGTAGCGCGTTCTGCGGCCTGCTGCTGATTGAGCGACATCTGCGCGCTGTACGCCACGAACCCCAGCAGCGCGCCGACAACCAGGAACGCCCGCGGCATGTCGGGCACCACGCCGAATACGGCCAGCATCGCGGCGGCCACCATCAGCGCCCGCGGGTAGCGGGTCAACTGGCGCGTGAAATCGATGCCCATGTTTTGCTCGGTGGCGGTACGCGTGACGATGAGGCCCGCCGCCGTCGACACGATCAGCGCCGGGATTTGCGTCACCAGCCCGTCGCCGATGGACAGTTTGGTGTACAGGCTCAGCGCGTCCATGAGCGACCGGCCCTGGAGGGCAATCCCGATGATGAACCCGCCGAGGATGTTGACGATCGTGATGATGATGCCGGCGATGGCGTCGCCCCGCACGAACTTGGTGGCGCCGTCCATGGCGCCGTAAAAATCGGCTTCGCGCTCGATGTCGTGGCGGCGCGCCCTGGCTTGGGCTTCGGTGATGAGCCCGGCGTTGAGGTCGGCGTCGACGCCCATTTGCTTTCCGGGCATGGCGTCGAGGGTGAACCGGGCGGCGACTTCGGAGATGCGCTGCGCGCCCCGCGTGATTACCACAAACTGGATTATGACGAGGATCGCGAAGATGACGAACCCCACCACAATATTGCCGCGCGTCACGAAGTTGCCGAACGAGGCGATCACGCTGCCTGCAAACCCATCCGACAGGATCAGGCGCGTCGAGGCTACGTTGAGGCTCAGCCGAAACAAGGTCAGGATAAGCAGGAGCGACGGGAATACGGCAAACTCCACCGGCCGCTGAAGATATATCGTTGCGAGCAAGACCACCACGGATATCGAAATGTTCACTGTCAGCAGGATATCGAGTATGCGCCAGTGGACCGGGATGATGAGCACGACCAGAATGCCGATGACGCAGACCGCCAGCACGATGTCTTGGTTTTGAGCCAGGGACCACCGCTGCGGCTGGGTCTGTGTTGCCGGCAAGGCCATTTATGACTCCCCAGTTTCCCCTGTGCGCGCTCCCAATTCACGCGTATCTACGGATATTATGCCCGCGCGGGGGACGAGTTCCAATTCTCGCTGCGCTCCCGTATTTTTTGCTCGCGCCTGTCGATCTGATACACGTACGCCAGGACTTCCGCCACCGCCCGGAACAGGTCTTCGGGGACGGGCTGGTTGACGTCGATTGTTCGGTAAAGGGTTCTGGCCAGTTCGGGTTTCCGGACGATTGGCACGTCGTTTTCCACGGCAATGGCGCGGATGCGTTCGGCGAGTATCCGTGCGCCTTTTGCGACGACGACGGGCGCGCGCATCGAGCCTGGGTCGTATCGGAGGGCCACGGCGAATTGGGTAGGGTTGGTGATGACGACGTCGGCCCGGGGCACCTCGCCCATCATGCGCTGCATGGCCATCTGCCGCTGGATCTGCCTGACCCGCTGGCGGATCCGCGGGTCGCCTTCGAACTCGCGGAGTTCTTCGCGGGCTTCCTGGGTAGTCATCATCAGGTCGCGCTCGTACTGCCAGCGCTGGAACCCGTAATCGAGCAGGCCCAGCACGAGCATCGCCACCGCAACCCGCCACCAAATCGTGACGATCATCCCGCCAATGGCGGCCGGCAGGGCTTCCGGCGAGAGGCCCATGAGGTTCACGAACTGCCCCTGGCGGGTTTTCACCGTCAGCCACACGATCCACACCGCGAGCGTCACTTTCAAGATGGATTTGACCAACTCGATGAACGAACGGAGCGTAAACAGATTCGCGAGCCCGCTGATGGGGTTGAGCTTGTCCAGTTTCGGGGTCAGCGGCTTGGCCGTAAACAGGATGCCGACCTGCATGACGTTGAGCAGCACGCCCGCCAGCATCATCACCAGCATGAACGGCAGCACGATCGGCGCCGCTACCCACATCAGTTCTATGGCGAACCGCTGCGGGCTGTCGAGATCCTGGATCTTGGCGGGGAACGACCAGAGGTAGTAGTACATCACCCCGATAAGGCGGTTAAACGAAGCGGGGCCCATCAGCCTCAGCGCGAGCAGTGCCGCCAGAAGCGCGCCCGCCGCTACGAGGTCCTGGCTTTTTGCGACTTTGCCGTCCTCGCGCGCCCGTTGCCGCTTGAGCGGGGATGCCGGTAAGGTTTTGTCGCCGCCGGGTTGCTCAAGCATGGGTCTAGAT
>JAPLKX010000258.1 GCA_026387845.1 Candidatus Hydrogenedentota bacterium
GCAAGCCAACGTGGAACCGGTACGCAAACCCGGAGTCGTCCAAGTGGAGCAACGATCTGACCGGAAGCGAGACGCTCATCCTGCGGTTTTTGGACATGCTGATCCGGCTGGGCCACACGGGCCAGGACGGGGCTATCGTGAAAGCGCGGGACGCGGGCCGGGCTTGGCTCAACAACATGCTGCTCGAGCAGTGGGCGAAGTTTGACACGTGGGGCCGGTACTACTGGGACTGGGAGTGCCCGGTGTATTCGATCGCGGGAGTGTGGGCGGCACAGTATGTGATCGACAACCGCGATGCCTTCCCCAACTGGCGAACCGACGCGCGCAACGTACTCACGCTGATGATCAACCGGACCTGCGTCGACCCAAATTCGGCCGGCGACGCGTACAGCGGGGCGTGGGCGATCCCCGAGTCGCCCAGTTGCTGTGGAAAGAGCCTGTCGTACGGCCAGCAGATCCTTGCGGCGGGCCTGGCGCAGTATTCGACCATATCCGGCGACCCGCTGACGCGCGAGATGGCCCGGCGGATGGCCATCCTCGGCGCATACGACGCGCTCGACAACGGCGCCGTCGTCGATGGCCTCGATGGCACGCCGGTCGTGGCCGCAGGGTGGCTCAACATCATCCACCCGTTGGCATTGCGGTTTACGCTCCAGACGATGTCGTGGCTGCCGGAACTGTTCGGTCCGGCGCGCGAAAACCACATTATGCGAACCTCGGGCGAGGTGGTCAGCGTGACGTACGCGAAGCGGCGCGTTGCATATAAGACGTTCGACGCGCCGGCAAACTCGGTTGACGTGTTGCGGCTGGCGCTGGCGCCGGCAACCGTGACGGCGGACGGCAATGCGATCGAGCGGCGCACGGATCTGGGGCAAAATGGCTATGTGATCGCGCCATTGGCCAACGGCGATTGCATCCTGTCGATCCGGCACGATGCCACGACCTCGATCGTCGTGGAAGGCGCCGACCCGCAGGAAACCGCCGACATTTTCAGGGACAAAGAACCGCCCCTGTTTGGCTTTACGGGCAATCAGGTAAGAATCATCGGTGACGCCGGCCCGTCGGGCGGGCTCGCCGACGTCTGCATAGACGGAATCAAGCAGCGCGCGGGCATCGATTGCTGGAACCCCGATTGGCGCGAGGAACAGGTGCTGTTCTCAAAAAGCGGGCTGCAAAATGCCCACCACGAGATGCTGGTCGTCATCCGCGGCGAGAAAAATCTGAAGTCCAACGACACGGCTGTGCGATTGCGGACTGTCCAGTATTCGGGCGCAACGGGCGACAACGGCTTTGCTTCGGGCGCGCAGATTCCTGCCATCCAGCGCATGGTGTTTGGCTACGCCGGCAGGGCCGACCTCCGCGATGCAAGAGGCAACGATTGGAAACCGGCGACGGAATGGTTTGCACGGCTTGGCGGCAACACCGATTCCGTCGCGGCGACCTGGTGGTCGACGCCCGCCGAGGGCGACATCGCCGGCGCCGACTCGCCGGACCTCTACCGCTACGGCGCGCATGCGGCCTCCTTCACCGTCAACGTCACCGTCGGGCCCGGCGAGCTTTACGCGATCCTGAAATTCGCCGCCACGCGCGGGATCGACACCGCAAAAAACCTGGTGACGGTGTCGATCAACGGCGAAAAGGTTGTCGACAAGCTGGACGTTGCCGCAAAAGCCGGCGGGCAAAACAAGGCGATCGACCTCGAGTTTCGCCACCTGAAACCCAAGAACGGCATCATCGAGTTGAAATTTGAAGGTGGGGACACCGCCGCCGGAATACCGGGCGAGGCGTTCGTTCAGGCGCTTGAAGTCGGGCCCGAGCCGCGCCCGTAAGGAGCGCCGCCAACCGCCCGGTTGACAAGGCAAGCGGCGAACCTTATTTTGAATGCCGCTCCCTGGTGCGGGCGTAAGGGTCTGAAAGAATTCTTGGGTGGCAACTAAGAAGGTCAACCACGGTGGAAGTAAACCGGCTCTCCTATCTGGACAACCTCCGCTTTAGCCTTGTGGCGCTGGTCATATGCCACCACGCCAACGCCGCGTATGGCTCTATCGGGGGATGGTCATACGTCGTTAGAGAGCCCGGCGGGATCGTCAGCGACGTCCTGGCAAACATGTTCGCCGGCATCACCCAGGCGTTCTTCATGAGTTCGTTCTTCCTGATCTCCGCATATTTCACCGCGCCCGCATTTGACAAAAAGGGCTCGTGGCCGTTTGCCCGCCGAAGGCTGATCCGGCTGGGAATCCCGCTCCTGGTCTACTTCTACGTGCTCAGTCTGGTCTTTCGCTATTTTGTCTTCCGGTTCCAGGGGCGTGGGGAGTCCGGGTTCCTGGAGTTCTTCGCCGCACATTTTCCCCACGGCGCTTTCGGACCCCTCTGGTTCACGTTCACGCTGTTGATCTTCGAAGGCGTCTACATCGCCTATCGCTCCGCGGCGGACCGGTTCGGGCTCAAGCCCCGAGCCTATCCGTTGCCCGGCGACCGCCACATCCTGCTGTTCATCCTGGGTATCGGCCTGTTCACATTTTTTTGGCGCATAGGGCACCCGCTAAACTCATTTATTTGGCAGTTGAGGCTGGCCTTTTACCCGCTGTACGTGTCCTTCTTCATTTTCGGCCTGATTTCCTATCGGTCCGGGTGGTTCACGCAGTTGACTGCGAAGCAGGCCAACCGCTGGTTCAACGTATCCCTGGTCGGCATTGCCATGATGCCGGCCCTCATGGTGCTGAACGCGGCGCTCGGCTACAACGAGCAAAAGTTCGGCGGCGGGATCAACTGGCAATCCTACGTTTACGCCGCGTGGGAGCCCTTCCTGTGCGTGGGCATCAACATGAAACTCATCGTCTGGTTCCGCGACCGCTTCAACTTCTCCAACGCTTTCACCAAAAGGATGGGCGCGAGTTCATACACCGCCTACATCGTCCACGCGTTCTTTGTCGTCTTCGCCACGTACCTTTTCACCTTCTTCTCGCTGGGCCGGCTGCCCGAGATTCTCCTCATGTGGCCCGTCGCCATAATCTCATGCTTCCTGTTCGCCGACATCGTCCGCCGCGCTCCCCTGCTGAACAAGGTTCTCTAAAAGAAAAACATCCGGTGAGAGTTCTGGTGGGCCTGGCTGCGATCTCGTTCGTGCTGGCCTCAGGGTGTGCCACGCGAAAAACAGGGACTGACTCGATTTTCGGCCCGCAGGCGGTTTGCAAATCGTGTCTGTCCCTGCTTTTCGCGCCCATGAAGCAACTGCGCGACTTTTCCAAAAGCCCCACCGTGCCCATTTTTCCGCCCCATCGAGTTCGACGCCAAGGGCGTCCTGCGCGAAGGCAACGGCCTTATCGACTTCACGGAATAAGACGCTGGCATTAAACGGTGTTGTACTTCGCGTGAATCCGCCCCCTATTTACCTTTTGAAAGTCTATGACTGGGTGGAGCGCTGGACCGCCCCCCGGCTCTCTTATTGACCGGTTGCCAGACACGGATCGTTGTTGATTGCATCGGAAAAACGGACTATACTGAATGAGAAGCACCCCGTGATTTTCGCGGGCAAGTCCTATGGGGAAATCTCGGCTAAGAGCGGAATCGATAGGAGAGAAGGCCATGTCCAGAACTGCACTAAGCCAGAACATCTTAATAACCGTCATGTTGCTTACAATCCTTTCCATGGCCGGATGTCCATCCAGGACGATTGTGGTTCCTGATTTTATCGACATGACGCAGTCTGCAGCCGAGTTGGCGATTACAGACGCCGGCCTCACCGTGGGTACGGTTACGGAACAATACAGCGATGCCGTCGCGATGGGGCGGGTCATCAGTCAAGACCCGGCGGCTGGATCGCGCGTGGCGCCGGGTAGCGCGGTGGCGTTGGTGGTATCGATGGGAGCCCAGCCGGTATTGACGGGAACGTGGCTTATCCAATTGACAGCCGAGGACAAGGCAGATCCGACTGAGGAATGCGTGTATTTTCAGCAGTGGGAAAGCCCGAACGGTACGTACATAGCTTATGAGGATTGGCGCTATGAATACTCGCTCTGGGTTGAAGGCACTTGGGATGGCAGCCAACTCGATCTTACAGGCGAGGGGATGCTGTACGGAGAGACACAGCAGTTTGCTGCTTCTGTCATCGTCGACGGAGACACCATGCTTGGTTCATACACCGTGACGGGTGTCGACGATGAAGAGGGCTCTTTCCAGGCTACCAGGGGCGAATGCATGAACACCAAGGCGTGGGTGCGGCAGTGCCGCTTCGAGGATGACAGGTACGATCTAAATTTCTATACATGGGATCTGATCCCTGACGGCCCCTATCTCGAATCTGTGGTGGTGACCGGTCAGGGCGCGGAGGCCCTCCAGCTTGACTGCGAGTCCGCAGAAGAGTCCCGCTTATGCTCATTGTTTCTTGGCTGGCTTTCAGAGGATCAGGTGCCTTCGCCAGGAGAGGTCTATACGTTTAGCGCTGTGTACAGCGATGACTCGGAGAAAACAGTTACTGCGCAGGTCCGCGAGCAGTTTGTCGACTTTCCCCTGCCCCTGTCGCCCGCCGACGGAGCGACTGTGACGGAAGACTCTTTGGTGTTCGAGTGGGATCCGCCCTCTTGCCAATGCCAAGGATACTACCGGGTCTGGATCGTGGATGCGGCGGGTGAAGACGTCTGGTCGGTTTATCCGGATAAGGACGTTACCTCGGTCGAGTATAACTACGACGCGACCGGCCAGTCACTGAACCCGGGGGAAACCTACGAGTGGCGCCTGGTCGCCTTCGATCCTCCCACATCCGGCGGCCCGGACAATTATGCCATGGCAACTCACACGTTCACGGTCGAAGGGGAAGGCGAGGGGAAACGTAGTAAATGGGGCCCCATCGACTTCGACGCCAACAGCGTCTTGCTCGAAGTCGACTCACTTAAACGGTGAACCTTCCTATTTACTCCCCGTGTTTCCCTCACCGCAATATTCTGAAGCCGTTCATTATCGTTCTGAGGCATAACAAGGGCATGAGGGACCACCGGAAAATGAACAGGTAAAAGATCACTCTTGTTCTCTGGCCGGCAAGGCGAAATAGAATGTCGCTCCCTTCCCCGGCTCGGATTCGGCCCAGATACGGCCGCCGTGAAGTTCGATGGCGCGTTTACAGATGGCCAAGCCGATGCCGCTCCCGCTGTACCGGCTTCTTTCATGCAGCCGCTGAAAGACCTGAAAGATCCGCTGGGCATTTTCGGGCTCAAACCCGATGCCGTTGTCCTGCACCCAGAGAAGCCATTCGGAATCCTGTTTTTTGGCGCCAATATCTACGATGGGCGGCTCTTCCTTTTTGAACTTTATGGCATTGCCAACCAGATTTTGAAACACTTGCACGAGGAGCGTGGAGTTCCCGCGCACCGTGGGCAGCTTTCCAATGTGGATTGAGGCGCCGCTCTTTTCCACGTGACGCTGCACGTTGCGAACCGCAATGTCAACCATGTGCCCCAGGTCGACTTCGCCGGATATGTCTGCTCCTTTGCCCAGCCGCGAAAAATGCAGGAGGTCACGGATAAGCAGGCTCATTCGTTGCGAGGCTTCGATAATGTAATCGAAGTACTCCCTCGCCTCCTGGTCGAAATTGTCTTTGTGGCGCTTCTCGAGCAACTGCACAAAACCTGATATCTGACGCAACGGCTCCTGGAGATCATGAGATGCGAAATAAGAAAACCGTTCGAGGTCTTCATTCGAGCGGGTAAGATCATCCGTAAGGCGTTTGAGGTGATCCACCGACTGCCGCTGTTCCTCGAGCACATCATGGAGTTGCAGTTGCCTTGCTCTGGCTTTCAGCACCATGCGCAGTGCACTTTCGAACGTGCGCAGGTGAACGGGGCGGCTCAGCAGCAACACGTTTTCAAGCCGCTCCATTGTGGCAATCGCCAACCGGGAATCCGGCGCCTCGGCCGCAACCAGCATCACAGGGATATTCGCCAACTCCGGCGGCGCCTGAATCGTATCCACCAGGTCCGCCACGAGCTGTTCCGTCAGGACTTCGTCGGTTACGATAATGGCGCCAGGGCCCTCGAGCACTCTCACGCACAGGTCTTCGGGGCCATCGCAATAGATGCCTTCGGCATTGAAGCCGGCCAATATGTCGCCGATCACGTGCGCGTCTGCGCTGCTTCCCACACAGATGAGCACTCTTATGGTATTCGGAGCCGCCTCAGCGTTGGTTTTCATAGCGGTGTTTGCGGTGATTCAAGTATCTTCCGAACAGGTTCACCTACGACAAGCCCTTCAGGTCCCAGCTTCAGTTCGTGAATGTCGTGCTTGTGCTGCCCGGCTCTTTGTTTGACCACTGCAATGGATCGCCGGATCTCCCCGTCGCTTTCAAACAGGTGAAGCCACAGCAGGTTGTCCGTCAGGTAACTTGCGTCTATTGGTGAAGAAACGCCCTCCAAGATGCCCCGCTGGCCCATGATGAGAAATGACGTCACCCCTTGCTGTCCAAGATAAGTGAGAAGCTCGTGCATCTGGGTGGTCAGAAAAGAGGTCTCCAGCATGGCTAGCAGGTATCCGTTGAGGCTGTCGAGCACCATTACGGAGATCTGCCTGTTTTCTACATCCTGGCGCACGAGGTGAGCCAACTGCCCGGGTGGGAACTCTGCCGGATCCACCTGCTGTATGCGCAGAAGCCCCGACTCCAAATGCTTTTCAACACCCATACCAAGCCCTGACAAGCGCTGGATGATCAGTTCGGGCCGCTCGTCAAACGTGTAAATGACTGCCGATTCAGACCGCTCCGCCGCGGCGACTGCAAAACTTCCGGCCAGCGAGGATTTGCCGGTGCCGGCCGCCCCAACTACCAGGGTGCTCGTTCCACTGGGTATTCCGCCGCCGCACAGTTGGTCCAGCGACTCAATCCCGCTGGACACCGGCTGCACGGGGTGCTCAACCCGATGTCCCGCGGCAATCAATCGGGGAAAGACCTGCAGGCCCCCTTTCTTGATAATGAAATCGTGGTATCCTCCCGCATAATCCCTGCCCCGCATTTTCGTCACGCTCAGACGCCGCCGAACCCCGCCATAAGCCGGCAAGTACTGCTCGAGCCGGATAACTCCGCTTACTAAAGCCGCCGCCTCCGGACTTGCCTGTTCGTCCAACAGAAGAACCGTATTGTGCCGCTCCTGCAAGAAGTCCTTGAACTGCAGCAGTTCCCGGTGGTATCGCAGCTCGCTTTGAGACAGCAGGCGAATCTCCGAAAGCGAGTCAATAACCGCACGAGAAACTTTGTGCCGGTCCATTTCTTCCCGCACCCGCCCCATTGTTTTCTCCAGTTCCACCTCGGACGGATGAAACATGGTGTGCTCGCCCTCGGGCGGCAGAGACTCCAGCAAATGCAGCCCGGACAGGTTCCACCCGTTCGTCTCCGCAATCGTGTCCAACTCGCGCCGGCTTTCGGAGAACGCAACGTAGAGAACCTCTTCCCCCTCCTTTACGCCCCGTAGCGCCCACTCAAGCGCCAGCATGGTTTTCCCCACACCGGGTGTCCCTTCAATAAGGAAAGCAGCCCCCCGTGTAAATCCCCCGTGCAGGATTTCGTCCAACCCTTCCACGCCTGTACTTACAAGTTCCACGGATTCTCCCGGCGCGCCATGCACCATTGTCGACCGCTGCTAAATGTAGAACCCGCCCCGAGTACTAGAACATTTCAATCCCCCCCGTTTGCTCCTATTCCGCCCCGATTTCCGCCAACGGGATGGACAAGGAACTGGCGAAAAAGGGCGGACTGTCGGGAACCTGACTGGGAACAGTCAGCGGAAAACGCGCCACTTTTCATCGTTTACGGGGGAGACCAAGCCTCATGACCAACTGCACCGGGTTTCACGTCAGTCCAGGGTGTTGTTGAAATAATCGCGGTGGGCGTCGCAGCGACATTTTTTGTCCCACGGCTCCGCGCACTTCCTAATCAGGGCGACGCGGTCGGAGTCCTCGAAGGTGCGGTTACAGTGTTTGCACTCCATACGATCACTGCAGATCTTTCAGGATTTGGTCCTTGGCGAGGGCATATATAATGCCCAGGCCCACAATGAAAAGGCCCCAAAAGGCAAACACGACGGCGTGCTCGTGGGCGTGCAGCCATTTGATAACGGCAAGCTCGCCGTTGCCGATCTTGATTTGGCCTGCAATGGACCTTGCCGACGGCAGAGCTCGCTCCCGCCGGCATCATGGCTCGACTGCGTTGGCCGGAAAAGAGGGACACCCTCCACAACGCGCGCCGAAGCCGGGGCACCCAGGGGGCGTCCCAACGGAACGGAATTTCTCCAGGCACGTTTTGCGTTTACACATCTTGGTGAATCAGGAAGGACTAACCATAACGAAACATGAGAGTCACTTATCAAGGCGGGCCCTTCTTTCCCGTTGCGGGGCACTGACGGCGACCTTGTCTGGGGCCGGCCTGGCAGGGCGCGCGTTTGGACAAGCCGTTCAACCGGGGCAGAGCGCGGAAAAGAAGCCCGCGGACGGCGAAGAGGAAGTATCGGCCGTCGAGGACTTGATGCGGGAACACGGGGTGTTGGCGCGGTTGCTGCTCCTGTACGAACATCAACTTGGAAGTTCAAGCAAGGGATGGGAGTTCAGCCGCGAGGCCGTCGCCGCTACCGCGAACCTGCTGCGGCGGTTTGTCGAGGACTACCACGAGAAACTCGAAGAACAACACGTCTTCACGCGGTTCACGCAGCCGGGGGAAATGGCCGAGCTCGTCAAGACATTGCGGCAACAACATGACGCCGGCAGGCGCGTCACGGACGCGATCCTCGAGTTGGCATCCGGCGACGTGCCGGTGAACGACGCCAACCGAGCGCACATTCAGGACCTGATCCGGCAGTTCGCGCGGATGTATTGGCCGCACCAGGCACGCGAGGACACCGTCCTGTTTCCGGCATTCAAAGAAATCGTTCCCAAAGAGGAGTACGAAAAACTGGGCGATCAGTTCGAGAAACGGGAACACGAACTGTTCGGCGAAAAAGGGTTCGAAGGGATCGTCGAGCAGGTGGCCGAACTCGAGCGGCTGGTGGGCATCTACGACCTCGACCAGTTCACGCCCCGCATCTAGCCCGGTAACCCGCGGTTTTCACGCGCGCCAGGGTCGGGGGCCGGGTGCGGTGTTTGTTGAAGACGCGTCGACCTAGCCGGCCCGCCGGAGTGGAGCGGAGAACACGCCTCTCTATTGTTAAACCTGTGATATGGCGCCTTGACTCCTGCTACGGCGTTGCCTACACTGGTCACAGGGTCGGTTGTGGGGTCGCCGACTCATCCAGAGGGGAAACCTCGACGTGTTGTCCGTCACGATGGAGTCTGTTTTCAAGAATGACGGCTAAGCGGGAGATGCGGCTGTCCACCATAAGACTCGTTCTGGCATCGTGTCTCATATTGTGCGGAGTTGTGTGGGCGGAGCACGGGGCTGTCGGGGTAGATCCGCTCGTATTGGTTCCCGATACATCCTCATACAAGATGGCCCCTTATCTGGACTGGTTGGAGGATACCTCCGGCTCCCTGACGATTAACGACGTTGCGTCGCCTGACATGGCAGGAAGATTCCGGGCTGCGGGCCCGAGGAATCTCAACTTCGGGATGACCTCCTCCGTCATATGGTTGCGGTTTTCGCTCACGACAAGGGGGGCTGTGGACGGCCACGGCCGGCCGTTAGCGGCGAATGACTGGATTCTCGACATGGGATGGCATGCCTTGGGCGACGTGCGCCTGTTCGTCCCCGAGGGAGGTCCCGGTTCCTGGAACATATTCGAAGTAGGCACGTTGCGCCCTCGGACACCTGACGACGATCCGCTGGCCAAGTTCTGCGCGCTGCGGCTCCCGTTGCCTCCCGGCGAAGCCCTGTGGACCTACTACCTCCGGGTCAAGTCGGACGCGGCAATGATTCTTCCGATCAGCCTGTGCACCTACGAGGCCTATCAGCACTACTTGGATGCCTTGACTCTTGGCTACGGTCTTTTCTACGGGTTGATCCTGGCCATCATACTCCAGAATCTCACCGCCTACCGGTGGGTCAGAGAACCGAGCCTGTTATGGTACGCCGTTCTCCTTTTCTTCTTGATGCTGTACTACCTTCAATTCAACTTGATCGTGGCGCGGTTTTTCCCCATCTATAACGTGACGTTGGCTGAACGCTTGTCGCATTTCTGTATGGCCGGCACGTTGACCGTCATGGTGCCCTTCTATCGCTCCTGCCTGCAAGTTGACCGCCGGTCGCGCGTGAGTGACCTCTTATCGGCCGGGTACGTTACTATAGCCGTACTGGGCGTGATCATGACGTTCCTGCCTTTCGTTAGCCTGCAGTTCATGAAGGGCTATGATACCATCGTTGGGGGCTTAGCTTTGCCCGTCGTCGTTGTCTCCACAATCGCTTCGTGGCGCAGCCGGTATCGTCCTGCGCAAGTGCTTGTTGTGGGGTGGCTGATTTTCGGCGGGTTTGCGTTCAAACACGTCCTGACGCTGTGGGGATTTTTGCCTGTGACGCAATGGAGTTTCCATAGCGTTCAGATCGGCGCTGCAGCGCTTTCCATTGTGTTTTCATATGCCGTGTGGTACCGTCTCAAAATCATCCGGGAAGACAGCGAAAAGGCCGTGCGCGAGAGCGAGACACGCTATCGGTTGTTGGCGGAGAACGTCACCGACGTTATCTGGACAATGGACGCGCAAGGGCGGTTCACCTATATCAGCCCGTCCGTCCAGCAGGTCGAGGGATACACGGTCGCTGAGGCCATGCAGCGGCGACTGGAAGATTACATGCCCCCCCGTTCGGCCGAGCTTTTACGCAGCATGCTGGCCGGGAAGTTCAGTCAAGTCACAGGAAAATCGGGCGAGCATGACGGTGAGCCCATTCTCGAACTGGAACAGTTCAAGAAGGACGGCTCCTCCATGTGGGTGGGAATTAAGGCCTCCGTACTTCGCGACGCACAAGGCCGCCCGATAGAAATCCTGGGTGTCACCCGGGACATTACCGAGCGCAAGCGGGCGGAAGAGCAGCAACGCAATCTCGAGGCGCAGCTCGGGCAGGCGCAAAAGATGGAGTCCGTGGGCCGCCTTGCGGGAGGGGTGGCACATGATTTCAATAACCTTCTTATGGCAATCCTTGGCTACGCGGAGATGGTCCTCACCCATTGCCAGGAACTGACTCCGGGCGCGCGCGAGTGGGTCGAGGAAATCCAGAAGGCCGGTGAACGGGCTCGCGATCTGACGCGGCAACTGCTGGCATTTGGGCGCAAACAAACCCTCGAGATGCAGGTCCTTGACATGAATGAGGTGGTCTTGGGTTTCGGGAAAATGCTCAAACGCCTGATCGGCGAGGATATTCAGGTCCAAACCTTGCTCAATCCGCGCATCGGCGCCGTTAAAGCCGACGCGGCGCAGATCGAGCAGGTGCTCTTGAATCTTGCGGTCAATGCACGCGACGCCATGCCGAACGGCGGACGACTGGCCATCGAGACCGCGGACGTTGTGCTGGACGACGCCTACGTCGCGATGCATTCATACGTTGAGCCGGGCACATACGTGATGTTGGCGGTAAGTGACACAGGATGCGGAATGAACGCCGACACACAAAAAATGGTTTTTGAACCGTTCTTCACAACAAAAGGCCCGGGACAGGGAACGGGACTCGGCCTTGCAACGGTGTACGGCATTGTGTAGCAACATCAGGGGCACATCTCGCTCTACAGCGAACTGGGTCGCGGGACCACGTTCAAGATTTACCTGCCCCGGATAACCGAAACCGCGGAAGAGGAGGTCACATCAGCGCCCGTCGCTCCTATAGGCGGCACGGAGACGA
>JAPLKX010000533.1 GCA_026387845.1 Candidatus Hydrogenedentota bacterium
AGGCGTCCCCGGTCAGCGGCCCGATGAGCGAGGCCAGGTGCTCCAGGGCCAGCTTGCCGACGGGCAGCACCTCGCTCACAGGCGTCCCTCCGGGTGCCCGTCGTGGCCAGGGCAGAGCATCCGCGCCAGGCTCGGCACGCCGGGGGAATCCTCGATCTCCCCGCCGCCCCTTGCTAGCGTCCTCACCCCTTCGGGCCTGCAACCAAGTATGGAATATTTCGGGAAGTACCAGTGGTCATACCCGCAGGCCAGGAACGCAGGCACCGTATTGCAGTCATGCTTGTTTTCCGGAGCGCCAAACCCGTGCCTCGTTACACCGAGATAGGTCTGTACGACTTCATGGCAAAGCCGCATGTGCTCCATCTGTTGCTCCGGGGGTGTGTTCCAGAACTCGGCGGTGTCGGCCTTGGTTTCGGCATCATCCGGGGGCGGATCGATAAACTCGCCGTCTTTGGTGGCAACGCCATGGTCCCAGCCGTGGTTCCAGAACTCGACCATCGGCAGGTTGCGCAGGTAGTCCAGCGAGGCCTGTGACATGGTCTGGAGTTGGTTGCCGATGACGCCCGCCGTGCTGACCACGGCGCGGCTTTCAAGGTAACTGAAGTATCGCTGCCAGCGCTCAGTTGTTTTTAAGTCATCGGCCTTTAGGATTACTTGCGGCTGCGAAATCATTGACGCCAGAACAAGAACAGTCGCGAGCATAAGATTACCCCCCGATGCGGCCGCTAAACCGCTTCAGCGATGGCGATATTTTACTACAGAAAGCAGCAGCCGAAAAGCCCCATGGCAACAGCCCAAACTGTGGCAACGTTGGGGCAATGTTACCACAGAACGGGGCAATATTCAGTAGTTTTCGGCAGGTTGGCAAAAAGGATGGGTGTAAAAAGCCCAATAAACAGGGGGTTTAAAAGAATGGCAGCCCCTAGGGGGGTCGAACCCCTGTGACAGGACTGAGAATCCCGCATCCTAGACCACTAGATGAAGGGGCCGCCGAAAACCGGTGCGGCGGGCGCCGCTTTTTTAAAATTTGGCTGCCGGACTAGGAGTCGAACCTAGACTAGCCTGATCCAGAGTCAGGTGCCCTACCAATTAGGCCATCCGGCAACGAGTTCAAGCCTTTTTACTCTCCCTGCGGGCAGGGATCGCGTGACTTGGAATGATACCGAACTTTGGCGGGGGCTGTCAAGTTTTGACCAGCGATGGTAACCCAAAAAGCCGGAGGCGGGAAGCGAAAAATGGGACCCCCCACAACGCGCGCTGGGAAGCGCGGCCGGGGGGCGTCCCAGACGGGCAGGCCTGCTGGAACGGTAGGGGGAAAAGGTGAACGGATGTGCATGGGGTCGTGTATTATAAGTGGAAGGTGAGGCCGTTTCCGGAGGGGTATCCGATGATCCGCAAGGTAGCTGGTGGGTTTACGCTGATTGAATTGCTGGTGGTGATCGGGATTATTGCGATTTTGGCGGCGTTGTTGTTGCCGGCGCTGTCTCGCGCGCGGGAATCGGCGCGGGTGGCTTCTTGCGCAAACAACCTGAAGCAGTTTGGGCTGGTGTTCCACATGTTTGCGAGCGAACACAAGGGGGATTGGCCGCTGCGTCACGTCCCGTACCACGAGCCGTACACTCCCAACGTTACGTGTTGGAGTTTCATGGACACGACAGACGTGTATCCTGAGTATTTTTCGGAACCGATGTTGACGGTGTGCCCGTCGGACGCGCAGTTTGAGGGGCAGCTCGAGCCGTGGCGGCTGACGTGGCCGGTGGACTCCTCGTGGAACGATGACCCGCTACCCAACAACGTCAAGGGCAAGACGGAATATATCGGGATGAGCGACTACTCGTACGTGTACTGGGGGTATATCGTGGACCCGCGGTTGGTGGTGGAACCGGAGGACATGGGGGTGATGGCGCGGACGCTGGATAACGACGAGTGCGTGGTCTGCATCGACTACACGACGCGGCGCACGGACGTCACCGTAACGTTGGGCAGCACCGGCGAGGACGTGACGCTGCTGCGGTATCGCGACGGGGTCGAGCGGTTCCTGATCACGGACATCAACAGTCCCGCGGCGTCAGCCAAGGCGCTGTCGGAAATCCCGGTGATGTGGGACACGGTGCGGACGGACAACGGGCGGCCCGTTGAATACGAGGTCAACCACCTGCCGCTTGCGGCCAATGTGCTGTTCATGGACGGTCACGTGGAGTTCGCCCGGTATCCGCAGGAGCCGGGGTCGGTGTTTTGGATGCTCACCAAAGCAGCCGCCACCGACGGTTACTCCAACTTCCCATGAGGTCGGTGAATCCGGGGCTGCCACGGCGGCTGGGACTGGCATAAGCCGCGGGAAAAAACCGTTACCTGTTTCATGGATCAAGATCGCCCGGAGATCGAATCTGGGCCGCTCCAGCCGGTACGGGTGTATCCGATGGCGACGGTGGCGGCATGGGCGATCGTGGTGGCGCTGGTTTTGTTCTTTTTCCGGCCGGTTCGGTACGTGTTTTTGGGGGTCCTTGCGGCGTCGTCGCTGGCGGCGGCACTCATTCCGTTGCGGGATAAGATCCCCGGCCCGCGCGGGTTTCGTGCGCTGATAGCGGGCATTTTGCCGATTTTGATCGCCCTGATCGTATTCGCCGGCCTGTCGATTGTCTTTGCCCAGCGGTTTCAAGAAGAACTCAGCAAATGGCCGGAGACCCGCCAGCACATCAATGATTGGCTGCTGCGAGTTTCCGCGCAGTTTTACCTGAGCCAGCCGTTGACGGTGAAAGGGGTTGCGCTCCAGCTCGTGGGGTATTTTGCGGGCGGTGGTGCGGCGCTGGCCAGTGAAAGCGCCTCAGTCACAGGGAACCTGGTGGTTGGGCTCGCGTTTTTGTTCTTTGGGAATTTTTACCTGCTTTTCAGCGACCGCTCCACGCTGTTGCACCCTGTTTTAAAGGCGTTGCCGCCGCGCCGGCGCAGCCAAATCGTCGCGGCCGTCAACGACCTGGAGCCGCGGCTTCGGTGGTGGGCGATAGGCGCGGTTGCGAGCATGGCGCTCGTCGGTGCGGCCAGCGCGATAGGCTATACGCTTATTGGATTGGACATGGCGTTGCCGCTGGCGGCCATTACGGGCCTGTCGGAAATCGTGCCCACGCTCGGGCCGCTTACCTCGTTCACCGTGGCGGTTTTGTTTGCCGCTACACAGGGCGTGGGAAAAGTCGTGTCGGTAATCATCCTCTATTTGCTGATTCAGTCCATGGAGTCCTACATTATCCACCCTTACATTATGAAAAGGGCCATCCAAATGCCCCCGGTTGTGACCTTGTTCACGCTGGTTCTTTGGGGAATGATCCTTGGTCCGGCAGGGTTGCTGCTCGCGCTGCCCATCAACCTCGTCATCATAAGTTTCGCCGACCACCTTCTTCGCCGGGCCGACTGAGATAAAGCCGCAAAAGCCGGCGCGCGTCCCGCCGGTTATCTGCCGAGGACGCGCAGGCAGAGGTCGGGTTTATTGGTGATGATGGCGTCGACGCCCCAGTCGGCCAGGCGCCGCATGGTCTCTTCGTCGTCCACCGTCCAGACAGCGATAGTCTTTTTCTCACTGTGGAGGCGCGGTACGGTATCGCGGTCGACGGTGTCGATATCGAGGTTGAACCCGGCGGCGCCCAGCAACTGGTCCCAGCGCAGCACGTAGGGCCATTGCTCGGGTTTTTTCTCGTCTTTTGCGGCGAGGAACTCGGTGCGGATTTCGGGCGCCTCGTGCAGGGAGACGGCGCAGACAATCGGCGAGAACGACTGGATCACGACCTGGCGTTTCATCCGCCGCTCCCGAATCAGCTTGATTACGTCCAGAGTGAGTTGGTAATTGAGCGACCGGCTGTCGCGGATCATGCCGGCGACCTGGCCGCGCTGCCGGGCGGACAAGGTTTTGGCGTCCTGGGTTGCTTCGAGGATACCGCGCATCAGGGCGTAATCGTTTGCGCTGTCTTTGATTTCGATGTACACGCCGATCTGCAGGTTCCGGGCGAGGTCGAGCGCCTCGGCGAGGGTGGGCATTCGCTCGCCGGCGAACTCGGGCGCTTTCCAGGAGCCCGCGTCAAGCGCCTTCAACTCGGCCAGGGTCATCTTGGCCACTTTACCGGGAACGCTGGCGGTCCGCTCGGTGTCGTCGTCGTGGATGACGATGACTTGGCCGTCTTTGGTGAGGGTGCAGTCGAGTTCGAACCAATCCGCGTTCAGTTCCCGGGCCAGTTTAAATGAGGCCAGTGTGTTTTCTGGGGCGTAAGCGCTAGCGCCTCTGTGGGCAATTACGTCGATGGCGCCGTCGGGGGCGCCCGCCCTGAAACCTGTTGTCGCACATCCGGTCATAGCCAACACTCCCAACACCAGCCCGAGCATTTTAAATTTCACTGCAACCAACCTCCGCGGAGTCCTTATGTGCGTCCCTCGCGATGGGACGCCCATACCGAGTTGCGTTGTTACGGAATTATGTAAGGGTTGCGGCAGCAACGCAATCTTTTAGCGGAGGATTGGCACGCGCATGTATTACGTGGAAGAGCACACGTTGCTGGTTTTCCTGGTGCAGGTGCTGCTGCTTCTGGGTCTTTGCCGGGGCCTGGGGGAAGTGTTCCGCAGGTGGAAACAGCCCACCGTGACGGCGGACATCCTGGTGGGGATCGTGTTGGGTCCGACGCTGTTGGGGCGGGTGGCGCCGGAATTCCAGCAGGTTTTATTTCCCCGCGCCGCGCTCCAGCAAAGCATGCTGGAGACGGTGGCGTGGCTGGGCCTTTTATTCCTGCTGCTGGACACGGGCCTGGCGATCGACTTCCGCAGCGCCTGGCGCCAGCGCAACAACGCGGTGATCATAGCGGTGTCGGGTTTGATCGTGCCGATGATGATGGTAGCGGCGCCGATGGCATTTTTGGCGCACAGGTACCTGGGCGAGGCGGCGAGCCCGCTGTTTTTCGTGCTGTTCGTTGGGATGGCGATGACGATCAGCGCGTTGCCCGTGGCCGTGAGGGTGCTGCAGGACCTGAACATTTTCAAGTCCGACCTCGGGTTCCTGATCGTTTCGGCCCTGATGGTCAACGACATTATCGGCTGGATCATGTTTACGATCCTGCTGGGGCTGTTTTTGCAGGGCCAGTTCGAGGCGTACCGTGTGGCCTTTCTGGTTGGCGCGACGGGCGCGTTCACGCTGTTTTGTTTCACGCTGGGCCGGCGCGGCGTAGAGCGGGCTCTCACGTTCCTCAAAGAAAAGGACATGCCGGAGCCCGGGGCGTCGATCACGTTTATCTTGTTGCTCGGGATGGTTTGCGGCGCCGCCACGATAGCCATAGGAATGCATGCCCTGTTTGGATTTTTCATTGCGGGCATCATGGCGGGCGGGGCGCGGGCCCTGTCCGAGAACAGCCGGCAGATAATCAATCAGATGGTTTACGCGATATTTGTCCCATTGTTTTTTGCCAACATCGGGCTGAAGATCGACTTTTTGGGCAATTTCGACGTGTTCCTGGCGGTGCTGATTACGGTGGTGGGTATTGCGGGCCGGTTTCTGGGCCCGTGGCTGGGCGTTTTTCTGACTCGCCACCCGAGGGAAAACCAGTACACCATTGCGATAGCCCATACTGCCGGGGGGGAGATGCAGATCGTCGTGAGTATTCTGGCGCTCGAGTTCAAGCTGATCACGAGCCCGGTGTTTGTGGCGGTTGTTTTTGCGGCCCTTGTTTCGTCGATTGTGATGGGGCCATGGTTGGCGTACTCGCTGCGGCGCCGGGAACGCGTGCGGGTTTCGGATTTCCTCGCGCCGGACCTCGTGATAGACAACCTGGCCGGCCGGACGCGGGAGCGGGCAATCGGGACGCTGTGTACGCTGGCCTCTTCGCAAGCGGCAGTCGCGCCGGGGGAAGACGTCTGCGAGGCGGTGCTCGCGCGGGAACGCCAGCTTGGGACCGCCATGGAAGAAGGCGTGGCGATACCCCACGCCCGGCTCAGGACGCTGGAACGGCCGGTGATCGCGTTTGGCCGGTCCATCTCGGGGATCGACTGGAACTCGCCGGATGCGGAACCCGCCCGGTTCATCTTTCTGATCCTGACGCCGGAGAAACGTGGCGACGTCCAGGTGCAGATTATCGGGGCAATTGCGCGTGCGATGTCGAGCGCCCGGGTGCGGGACGCACTGCAAGCCGCTGGGGACAAAAAGGAACTGTACAATACGCTTCGGCGTGCGCTTCTCTACGGCAACCTGCCGCGGCGGCGCGGGTAAAGACCGATCTCAGATCTCAGATAGGCAGAGACATGACAAGTCCGGGGGGATTTCGGTAGTATGAGTTGGTTTTAAAGCAGGGTGGTCATGAAAAAGCGTGGTTGTCTGGCAAAGCTGATTAAGACGGCGGTAGTGGCATTGGTGGTGGTTGTTGTGGGGCTTTTTGGACTTTTCATTTTCCCGTTTTGGGGCGCCCCGCTCATTGGGCAGCGGCATGGGCACGTGCCAATAACGCCGCCGTGGGCGCTCGAATGCTGGCTGTGGGAAGACGACGTCAATACGGGGGAGTTCGTGAATGAACTGGTGGCGGGTTCTGCCGAGCACGATATCCCCGTCAGAACCATCCTGATCGACAGCCCGTGGAGCACCCATTACAACGATTTTAAAGTCGATGAGACGCGGTACCCAAATCCAAAGGAGTTTTTCGGCAATCTCCAGGACAAAGGCTACCGGGTCGTGCTGTGGATGACGTCGATGGTCGACAGCGAGGACAAGGACACCGCGCTGAAAGACGACAGTTCTTTGTATGACGAGGCACGGGAGAAAGGTTACCTCGCCGCCGACGGCTACCAGGTTAAGTGGTGGAAAGGCAAAGGCGGGTTTATCGACTACACGAATCCGGAGGCGATGCAGTGGTGGCGCGGGTTGCAGCAGCAGGTTTTCGACTGGGGCCTTGATGGTTGGAAACTGGACGGATCGGCGACGCTTTTCCTGAGCCGGCCGTGGGGCTTGGTTCTCCCATACCAGAAAGCACATCAAGGCTGGATCACGACGCGCCAGTACATGGACCACTACTACCGCGACGAGTACCAGCACGGGCTGACGCAGAACCCGGAGTTCATTACGATGTCGCGGGCCATTGACAGCCCGATGCCTTGGGTTCACCCCTGGGGGTTCAGTCCCACGGACGCCTCGCCCGTCAATTGGGTCGGCGACAACCGGCACGTGTGGAATGACGAAGACCGGGGCCTGGAACGCGCGTTGCGAACCATTTTGCGCAGCGCCCGGCTGGGCTACAACGTTGTCGGGTCGGACGTAGCCGGATACCAAGGCGGCGAAATCCCGCCGCAGTTGTATATCCGGTGGGCTCAGTTCAGCACGTTCTGCGGGTTCTTTTTGAACGGCGGGCATGGTGAGCGCCGGTTGTGGAAACGCACGCCGGAAGAGTTGGAAATCATCCGCTACTATTCGTGGCTGCACACGGAGCTTGTCCCATACATGTACAGCCACGTGGTCGCGTGCCACAACGGCGGCAAACCGCTCCAACGCCCCATCAAGGGGAAATACCATTACATGTTTGGCGACGATTTCCTTGTCGCGCCCATCTACCAGGACAGCCTCACCAGCACCGTTCAGCTTCCGCGGGGCCGCTGGCGCTGGTTGTTTGACCAGGCTACCGTCATCGAGGGACCTGCCACCATCACGCGGGATTTTGCCCTCAACGAATTTCCGGTGTACGTCCGCGACGGCGCCATCGTTCCGATGAACGTGAGCCGGGCGTACACGGGATTCGGTGACACCGATTCAAGCGGATTTCTGACGCTGGCCATATATCCCCATGGCTCCAATTCGTTCACCGTGCAGCACACCGACAACAGCGGCGCCATGGATGTTCGCGTGGACGACTATCCCGAGCTAAACGTGGCCGTGACCGGCGTGGTAAAACCCCATATCCTGAGGATTCTGTTGCCGGCGAAGCCGGCGTCGGTGTCGTTGGACCTCCGGGCGTTGGCGGAAGGGGCGGAGTGGCGGTACGACGAGCAGCGGCACGTCCTGACGGTAAAGAGCTCGACGTTTTCGCCATGCCAGTACGTCGTCAAACTCCCCCGCTAAGCGAAAAACACTGACTCGCTTTTTTCGGCAGTGCCGAAGCGCGTTCGGCAGTTAGAACATCGTCTTCGTGGATCTGGTGAAAAAGCGTCGTGATTGTTGAAGGATCGCGAAAAGCAGGGACAGACACGATTTTCAAACTGCCGAAAATCGTGTCAGTCCCTGTTTTTCGCTAGAAGGGGCTGGAGGCGAGGGCGTCGTCGGCGGGTGTTGCAAACCCGTAGACGCGGACGGTGACTTTTGGCCTGTCGGCGCCGCGGTTGCAACAGGTTCCCTTGATGCCCTCGATGCAGTGGCATTCGATGCGGACTATAACGCCGTCGGGGCTGTCGGGCTGATAGCGGACGTCGGCACGGTGGAACCGCTTGCACATAACGCCAATGAGGCGTTCAGCGGTTTCTGCGGAACAGGTTTCGCGGCGCACCCTGGCCTGAGACTGGTAAGTGACTTCAAGGATCGTATTGGGGAAATCCTTGGAAACTCCGAGGGCGACGTAACAGGCGGCTTTCACGGAATCGGTGAAGCGTTCGCGCATACGGTGCAAGCCCCTATGCTGGGCCTCTAGACTCCTCCCAGAAGACAGTCTACCACAGGCCGTTTCCAGGCGATAGACTTTTTTCGGGGGAGAAACTTCGGGAACCGCAAATCCCGCACTCGCATCGGTTCCCGCCGCTTGAATTGCCATGGCCCAGCCGCAATACTGGCGCGTGAACTAGGCATCGGAGAATGTACATGGGGCTTATTGCGATGTTGGTTGTTCTTGCCGCGGGCGAAGCGCCTGTGCCGGGGTTGCAGCCGATCAAGTACAACAATCCGGGGCTTGTGGTGGACTTGGGCGTGGGCCTTTGGGCGCAGCCGCTGCCCTGCGATTACGACGGCGACGGCGACATGGACATGGTGGTGTCGTGCCCGGACGTGCCCTACAACGGCACGTACCTGTTCGAGAACACGTCCGGCAAGGAGAGATTTCCGGTGTTCGAGCGGGCGGTCCGGGTTGGGCCGGGCATCAAGAACGCGACGATAAGCTATCTCGTGGACGGCTGGCATTTTCTTACGCCGGGCGCCCACTACGCCAGCGCCGATTTCCGGAAGTCCGGTTTTGAGAAGCCGGTCGAGATTCCGTTCAAGCCCGAGTTCCATATTGGCAGAGACAACCAGTGGAAACTGGTCGATTACGACGGCGACGGCGCCCTC
>JAPLKX010000495.1 GCA_026387845.1 Candidatus Hydrogenedentota bacterium
GAATCGAATATGCCAATCGGCCCTTCCGATGAGCCCATGGTTACAAAGGCCCCCGGGAGGCCCATGCCGGGTCGGGCGTAAACGGCTCGCTGATGTCCGCGTGCACGGGAAACGACTCCCGCGGCAACCCTTCCATCAGCAACCGGACTTTGGTGACGGCGGGTTCGCGAGATCCTTTGACGGCTTCCTGGGCGACTGTGTTGACAATCCCGTAAATCATGAGCGATTCAAACGAGGCGCTGGCCGTCTTCTTGAACTGGAGGGCGAGGTCAAGCGTGAAATCGATCACCAGTTCACCGTCCGCCATCAGGTACAGGCCGCGGATCCGCGTTTCCGGCGAGATAACGGGATCGAGGTCGCCTTGCGGCCCCCGGATAAGGGCTTCAACCGCCCGCCGGCAGTTTTCGGTGGTGAATTCGGTAAATTCGATCGGGGCCTTTTCCGGCACCAGCCGGAGGCCCTGCTTATCCGCGAAGAAAAGGTCGACTTCTTTCGTCGAACTCGTCTCAAACTGGGCTTCATCCTGGGGAGGCGCCACGGGGTCCGCCTGGGCGTTAGGCATGACCGGCGCGTGTTCCTGCCGAAGCAGCACGAACACCAGCAACGCCACTATAAACACCAGCACAACCGTCGCCAGGCCCCATGCGGCAAAGAATATCCGCCTGTATATTTCCACTCGGCGAGCCCGACCCATCATGGCTGAATGACCTCCATATACTTCTTGATGCCCGCGGCGATTCCGCCGGCCAGCTTCGCCTGATAATCTTCCGATGCCAGCAATTGTTCTTCCTCGGGATTGGTCAACATCCCCAGTTCGATCATCAGCCCCGGCATCGCCGCCTCCTGCACAACATGACAGCCAAGCTGGTAAATACCCCCGGAACCCCGTCCGGTTGCCTCGGCGATGCCCGCGGCGACCACTGCCGCAATTTGACGGCTCCGTTCCGCAAAGGGCGCGCCCGCAAAGGATCCCGCCGGGCCGCAGACAAATAACCGGCAGCCCTGCTGCCCCGCGCTTAACGCCGCCCCCGTATGAAGGCTGATCAACAGGTCGCCTTTTCTCCCGTTCGCCACGAACACCCGTTCCGTTCGCGGCACGGAGCGTTCTTTGTCCCGCGTCAGCACGGTTTTCAGCGGAGAACCCTGTTCGAGCGCCTGTTGCAGTTTCTCCGCCACCGCAAACACGACCGCCGCTTCGGTAACGCCGGCGGGACCCTGGCATCCGGCATCGTTGCCGCCATGCCCCGGGTCGATGATGACTACGGCCACGGGCCTGTCCACGGGCCGCTCGACCACGGGCGCTTCACGCGCCTCCGGCCTGGCCGTCAGCGCCTCGCCGGGCACCTTACCAGCCGGCACAGGTGCGTTTTCAGCCGCGTCCGGCGCCCCACCGGGCGGCGCGGTTACTTCAGGGGCCGGCGCCGTTGGCCCTTCCACCGGCGCGGGCAGCGTCTCCACCGCCACCTGTTTCACCAGCGGTTCGAGGCTTTTGACCGGCGCCTCATCAGGCGGCTCCGTCCCCAGCGGTTCAAGCGCCTGAGGCTCAGGCTCGAGTGGCTGCACGGGCGGCGCGGGCGGGTGTGCCGCAGGCGCAGCCGGCGCCTGCTGGTTTGCCGCCAGGCGGAACGCCTTCTCGAAAAACACTGCCACATCGCTGGCCGCTATCAGCACATCATTGCCCGACTGCACCACCGGCGCCCCAAGAACAAATATCCCCAGCGACGCGCTCACTTGAGTGTTATTCGAGCGCAACCACGCGCTTTTTTCCGCCAGATCGATTTGGACCCGGTCCGGCGTCATTTTGTAGCCGCCGCCGACCTGGCTTACCAGCGCGCCAAGAGGAACGTAGAGCACCCCGTTCCGATCCACCGGCTGGACGCGCGCGGTCTTTACGCCGCCGCGGGTGGTCACTGAAAAGCTGAGGGGCCCGGGTTGCGCCCACGCGCCCCCCGCCACAGCCGCAACCGCCGCAATCAAAACAAGCCGGGAAATCGAACCCAAAACCGAACGCATGGGATTCATAACACCGCGACTGGCGGTTCCTTTTTCAGTAGGTAAACGTCATTTCTTTAAGTTGATAATTCGCTGCTTGACAAAAACGCTGTCGGAGAAGTCGTGCGCCGGTTTCCAGGAGCCCCACAGGGCCCAAACCAGCGTACCCATCAGAAACGCAAGAAGAGCTATCAGTATCGGCAACCCAATCTTGTCTCGCCGGGTCATAGTGTGTGCTCCAGGGGCTTGTCCGCGAGGTCAAGCCCCGCCGGTTCAACGTCGCTTATTCTCGGAACCCTTTCGCGCCTTCAAATAATCGCCAATCTGGATTTGCTTTTTATCTTTAAGCTTGATCTGGCTTTGTGCCATCGCCACCTCGATGTTCAACTTGTCCAGGCACGCCTTGCACAGCTTCTTGGCGAGGCTGATGGCGGGCGCTCCGCAACGGCCGCACTTGACGTTTTCCGTCAGGTTGACATTCGCTATCAGCCCTTCATCCAGCATCCGCATAACACACGCTATGCTCACTTCCGCTTCCGCGGCGGCGGTCTCCGCGTTCAGATGAGGCGACCGATCAAGCACCGCCCGGATCTTCTCATAGTCGGTGTTTTCGTCGGGCTGGCATTTTGGGCAGACAAGGGCAACGCCTTTGTCAAACAGTTTTTTACATCTGGGACAACATACCAGCGTCATGGCCTGTCTCCTTGCTGGTTCTACTCCAATCGGTCTGTATCGAATCAATGTCGATATCGAGATTTCCTATCACGTTTGCTTTCAGCACAAGGCCGTCTTCCGAAACGTTGATGCCCGCCACCAGCGACCGTATTGGGAGCCCGTCCTGGTCCCGCAACGCCGCCAGCCGGTCCAGGAACGTTATGCGGACCCACGTCCGGTCTTTGGCCGGCCTCTCGAGGTCGTGGCGGCCGCTGTCCATTCCCACCGGTTCCACGACCGCCCCCGGCGCAAGCACGTATTGATCTTCCACCCCTTCTTCCCGCAGTTGGTTGCCGTCGTCGCTTCGCTCCCGCGACCTCGCCTGAAGTGCTTCCATGGCGTCGGCCATCTCGTTGGGCGGGGCGGAATTCGAGCGCAGCCGCCCAAGTCTGTCCTGCATCCAGCACGTCAGCCGGACTATATCGTCCAGCCGACCCTGCTGGTACGCCGCCACATATTCCATCGCCACCGGGTCAGCCAACGGCCCGGACGGCCTGACCTCTCCCGCCTGCCCCGCGTTTTCCTCAATTGATTTCGGGCTGCCCCCCGATTTTCCCGCCGCCAGCACCACGTCTTGTTCACGTTGAGGCCTGACAAAAGGGCCTGCCAGCCAGTAATAACACGCCCCCGCAAGGATTGCCACCAGCGCGGGCGCCAGCCAGTTCGGCCTCTTCTTAAGGTCTGTCTCACCCACGCCGCAATCCTATCAGAACCCGCCATGGCCGTCAAAGGACAAGCAAAAAAACACGGCGGGACGCCCCCGGCTCTTGTAGGGGCGGCCCGCTCTTATCATTCGTCTGATAGGCCCTGCTGTGGCGCAGCCAAAACATCTGCGCAAGACGCGCAGATGCAGCAGACAAAGGCCGCGTCAGTTCACGTTGACGGAGATCTTTTTTGGTTTCGCCTTTTCCGCCTTCGGCAGGAGGATCGTCAGGACGTACGAACGCGCAAATCGCTCCGCTAATGCCGGGCCGACAACCAGCGGGTTCGCACGGCCACCGCCGAAGCTGTCAAACGCCCGCTCCACCTCCCTGCGAAGGGCTTCCATCTCTCTCCACGGATTCCACGTCAGGAATGTCATCGCTCTTCCTCCTTTAGCACCGTACTAGCGGTGGATCTTTTTTTCTTCCACCAACGGAGGCGCAAAGCCCGTGCCAACCCGCGCAGAGGCGCAAAAAGCGGCGCTAAAAGCGGGGACAGAGGTGCTGTTGAAAAAGTCCAGCGGTTGCTTCATGGCCGCGAAAAGCAGGGACAGACACGATTTTCAAACTGCCGAAAATCGAGTCAGTCCCTGTTTTTCGCTTATGTTTTTTTGAAGTAGACCAGGTTGTTTTACGCAAAGGGG
>JAPLKX010000180.1 GCA_026387845.1 Candidatus Hydrogenedentota bacterium
CGCGCGAGATCGACCCCGAGCCCCGCGGAACCGAAATGTCCATACCGGTCGAAAACCGCTATTCGTTCACCAATCTCAATGAACTGACGTTCTCCTGCAACAGCGCAGCGTGCGTGGCGCCCGACGTCCCTCCCGGCGCGAAAGGCCTCCTGACTATTCCGGCCAACGCCAAAACGCCCTTGAAAATCACCGTGTGCCGGGGCGCCGACGAGATCGTCACCGCATGCATCGCGACGCCCCGGGAAAACAACCGGCCCCTCCCACCGCCCGACACGTGCCCCCCGTCTCAGGGAGATGGCGCCGTGGTGGTGATTGGCGAGAAAGACTTGGCTCTTGTATTTGATCGTGCCCGCGGCGATTTCAACCCGGGTGACCCGCGCCACACGGCCGCGGTATCCGCGTTTCCCCGCGTGCACCTCACCCGGTTCGATTTCGGCGATCTCGCCCCGGAACCCCCGTACGCCGTGCTGCCCGATCCCGCAACCCACGTGATTGACCGCGTCGAGATCGATCCCCAGCCGCAAAGCCTCGCCATAACAGTCCATGATCACTACGCCGACTTTTCCGGCTACACACGGTTCACTATCGGCCGCAACGGCGCCGGTTCCGTTTCATACGACTACGTGTATTCTGGAGTGACTCTCAACGCGCGCGAAGTCGGCATCAAATTCGTTTTGAAGCCCCAATGCGACCAACTCCAATGGAACCGGTGGACCGAATGGGGCGATTTCCCGAGCGAGGTCATCTGCCGCGCCAACGGAATCGCAAACGCCCTGCGCGACCCTTCCTTGGGCGATATCCCCGAAAGCCAAAAGCCGGCATGGCCCTGGGCGCTCGATCAAACAGATCTCGGCGCCAACGATTTCCGCTCCGTCAAATTCAACATCTACGAAAGTTCGCTGGTTTCAAAAACCGGCGCCGGCCTGGCTGCTCATGCAAACGCCGACGCCCATGTCCGCGCATGTCTCGATCCCGAAGGCGTGTTGTTCCACATCCTCTCCGAGTGCCGGCTCGGCCCCGTAAAAATCGCCAACGGCGATCACATCAAGGGCGAATTCATCATCACGCTGCTGAGGCAGCGACCGCTGCTGAGGCAGCGACCGCTGCTGCCCGGAGTCGCCCCCGCCGGTTAAACTTGATGCGCAATCGGACACCGGCGAGTTTCTGTGTTAAATGCATGACCATCATTTTGGTTTCTCCCGCGCCCACGGCATATCGAGGCCAAGCGATTCCGGCGGCTGTGAGACGTAATAGAGCTCAAACACCATCCAACCGTTGGCCCCGGGGGCATCATCAAGGTAGATGCGCGCCTCATAATCGTTTTCCGCCGACGGCTGCTGCACCACAAACGGGTGCATGGGCCGCGACTCGATGTCGCGCGGCACAACCGTCACGCGCTCGCGCGGCAACGCCGCCGGCATCTCGGCCACATCCACGTGCGCCCCGTCCCACCGAACGTTCTTGATACGATACTCGCCGCCACGGACGATCAGAAGGTCCTGCCCGTCGACCAGGATCTTAAACCTTCCAAAGAGCACCGCTTTGTCGCGGTGCGTTTCCAGAACCTCCCTGTATCGGCGCTGCTGCTCGCCGATGAGGCGCTCAATCTCCGCCCGGTTTGGCGTGCGCGCCAGCCGTTCCAGCGCCGCGTCCCGATCGCCGAGCATCGTCTCCGCGTTCTGCATCAGCACGTCAACGCCGAACAGGTCATAATTGAACTGAGGTGTCGCCTCAAAATCGGCCCGCGCGGCGCGCAGCCGCCCGTGCGCGTCCGCCAGCGCCTGCCGCATCCCGGCCGACGCATCCGCTTCGTAATCAAAGTACGCAAACATCGTTTCAACATAACCTATGTTCGTCTGGATGAGGTTGCGCGTCATTTCCAGCCGCTCCTCGATTTCCTCGGCCACTTTCTGATCTCTCATCCGGCCTTTGACAGCGCCATAACGCGCCACCATCTCCTCGGCTGTCGCGCGTCCATGCTCGAGCGCTCTGAGCGTTTCGGTCCTCCAAGGCGCGCAGCGCAGGTAGATCTTGCGAAGGAATTCGAGGTGCTCCTTTCCCCCGTCGATAACGGGGTATCCGTCGGCCGGGAACGTGCCCACCCGCATGTGCAGCAGCGAGTTGAACTGGCCGTACGAAACCGGCTCGATGTGAAGCCCGTACTTGTACGCCGCCGCCGACATCATGTATATGGCCGCCATCTCCGGCGCAACCTCCCCGCCGAAATGAATCGCGCAGAAATCCCTCGCGATCTGTTCCATCGATTCACGCGGATTCCACATCAGCCGGTACAGCACATACCCATACGCGCCTATCGTGCCCCAGTCCGACTCCGCCGGCCCCGCCAGAGCCGCCGCCCCGCCAACGTTGCTGTCCACGGGAGCCAGGAACGTCTGAAGGCCGCGCTGAAAATAATCGCCAGAGAATGTCGGGAAAAGATGGGCCGGGCTGCTCTCGTAATAGTTCATGGGTTCAAAAAGCACGACCGTCGGGTGTTCCGTCAGGTTGAACGTCGGGTTGTACGGCTGGTGCCACCAGCGGTCGCCCCGCGTGATCTTCGGCATCAGGTAAAGGTTCTTCACCGGCACGTCGTTGAAGATTGACCGGAACACCTCCGGCTGGCAGTGAACCTCATGCTCGCGCAGCCCCCATGTAAAGTGAAAATATGTCTTGTCGAACTCGTCGACCACCACCTCTTGAACCTTGTTGACGAACGTCCGGAACCGCTTCTCGTACGACCAGTCGCAGTCCGGGGCGTCATGCATCACGTCGAACGGCTGATACCGCCCCCAGAACCCGGAGATATCGTCATTGCACAACTCGATCCCGTCAAGCTCCGGCAGCGCCGTCAACAGCATCCGGAACTTTTCCTGCACCGCGTCCCAGAACTTGGGGTCGCACGGCGTCAACTCCGCACCCGTTTTCTCCAGTAGCGACGGGTGAAACGTGAATTCGTTCGCAAAAGCGAAATACTTCATGTGAACCGAATGCGCGTACTCGATCAGTTTCCGCGCCGTCTCGCGGTTCTGCCGGTTCGTTTCGGCTTCCGGCTCGACCTCCCACGGCACCAGGTCAAGGATCGCCGGGCCCGACACCCAGTTGAAACTGTAACGAAGCGCGGCGCGCATCTGATCCTCCCCCCCCCCACCCACGCCACGCCGGCCCCACGCACCACCCACCCCCACATTCAAGGCCGGCAACCGCACCC
>JAPLKX010000465.1 GCA_026387845.1 Candidatus Hydrogenedentota bacterium
ACTCCGAAGCCTTCCTCAGGGTTAACCGCCCCTCCAAAACCTGTTCCATCACCCGCTTGTGTTCCAATTCCCGCTGACTCATCAAAAAATGCCCTTCCATCGGAGCCCTCCATTCCAAGAGCTCCAAGTGTGACATTTCTAACGAGTCCAGGGTGTGACATTATCATCGAGTCGCGACAGGCAATACGGCGGTCACTTGCTCGTTCCTGCCCCCTGTGGCATACTCGCGGCAAGGAGGGTCGGCTGGCATGATGATTCTGGTCACTGGCGGCGCCGGGTATATTGGTGCGGTTACGGTTCGGGCGCTGCTTGACAAAGGTTTCGCGGTCCGCGTGCTGGATAAGCTTCTCTACGGGGAGGCGCCGCTGGACGAGGTCCGCAATCAGGTGGACCTTGTTCAGGGCGATATCTGCACAGTCGATGACGCGATCCTGGACGACATCAGCGCGGTTGTCCACCTCGCCGGGCTCAGCAACGACCCCACGGCGGAGTTCAATCCGGAAGCCAACAGGCGGATGAACAGCCTCGCTACGCGGTCTCTCGCGGAAGCCTGCAAACGAAAAGGCATCCGGCGGTTTATTTTCTCATCAAGCTGCTCGATCTACGACAGGGGCCTCATGGCGGAAGACGTGATCCAGGATGAAAATTCGCCTGTTCAACCGATGGCCGCCTACGCGCTGAGCAAATTCGCCGCCGAACAAGCCCTCCTCGAACTGACCGATGACCATTTCCAGCCGACGATCCTGCGCCAGGGCACGGTCTACGGCTGGAGCCCGCGGATGCGTTACGACCTGGTTGTCAACACGTTCGTCAAGTCGGCTTATGAAACCGGGCGGCTGGCCGTTCATTGCGGTGGCGAGATGTGGCGGCCGCTGGTGGACGTGACGGACGTCGCCAACTGTTATCTGGCCTGCCTGGAAGCGGACTTGAAACTGGTGGGCGGCCAGATTTTCAATGTGTCGCACAAGAACTTCCGGATTCTCGAGCTGGCCCATTGGGTGAAAAAGGCGCTCGATGGCCTGCGCGACGTCGAGATCGACGTGCAGTACGGCAGCCAACAGGCCAGAAGTTACCGGGTCGGCACGCGCAAAATCGAAACCGTGCTTGGGTTCCGTCCTGTCGTGACCATGGAAGAATCGGCGCGCAACATGGCGCAGAAAATCAAGGCAGGGATCACCGCCGATTTCAACAATCCCCGCTATTACAACATCCGGTGGCTCGAGTTGCTTGTCGAAATACAGGATCACCTCAGGCGAATAGGCAGTATTTTCTGATGCGCATCAGGAAGATGCGCGTGATCGTCATCGGCGCGCGCGGGCAACTCGGTACTGAACTCTGCGCTGTATACGGCGACACTGGCCTCGTCCCGGTCGACATCGACACACTGGATGTCCGCAACGATGCCGCCGTCGCCAATCTCATCCAATCCGCCAAACCCGATCTCGTCATCAACACGGCTGCCGCGCACAATGTCGCCGAATGCGAAAACGATCCCGCCACCGCGTTCGCCGTCAACGCGGCCGGCGCCAGAAACGTCGCGGTGGCCTGCGCGGCTGTATCCGCCCGCCTCGTCTACATCAGCACCGACTATATTTTCTCGGGCGACCGGCCCGGCATCCCGCTCATCGAAACCGACCTGCCCGGACCCCGCAGCGTCTATGCCGCCAGCAAGCTGGCCGGAGAGCACCTGGTCGCGGCCGAGTGCCCGGACCACCTCATCATCCGGTCCGCGGCCATGTACGGTTGTGCCCCATGCATCGCCAAGGGCGGCCGCAATTTTGTGAGCCTGATGACGCACCTCGCCGCCACACAGCCCGAGGTCCGAGTCGTCAACGACCAGATCACCACTCCAACCTGCGCCAAAGCGCTGGCCGCCCAAATTAAACTCGCAAGTGAAAAAGCCCCGCCCGGCGTCTATCACGCCACGTGCCACGGCGAGTGTTCCTGGTACGAGTGCGCCCGCGAGATCTTCGACGTGCTCGGAATCAAGACGCCCCTCCTGCCCGTCGCTACTGAAGATGTCCCCTCAACGGTCCAACGCCCCCGATACTCGGTGCTCAAGAACAAGCGTCTGGAAGATCTCGGGCTCGACATCATGCCCCACTGGAAAGACGCCCTCCACGAGTACCTTCACCTGTCGACTTTGCACTGAGCACTTCGCACTGTCAACTGTCCCGCTTACGGTGAACAACGCGCTGGACTTTGATTCCCTCCGGGCGCGAAAGGCCTCCGGGCGGAAAGGCCTCGACCTTGAATGACAGGCCGAACCGGTCTCGGAGATGGTTGGCGACTTTGGTCTTGTTCTTCTCGTGCTCCATCTCGACGTTTACGGTGATTTCCTTAAGGCCGTCGGCGTCTTCGATGACGATCTGGTAGTTCGACCCCACCCCCGGCGTCTCGAGCAACACCTCCTCGATCTCCGTCGGAAAAAATGTGACGCCCTTGATGGCCAGCCGCTCGTCGGCCCGGCCCGCGATCGGCGCAATCCGGACGTGCGTGCGGCCGCAGTCGCACCGGTCGCGCGATACGACCCGCGTGATGTCGCCTGTCCTGAACCGGATTGCGGGCAGGGCTTCGCGCGTCAGGGCCGTTGCCACCAGTTCGCCGTCAGAGCCATCTTCGACGGGTTCGCCGGTCGCGGGGTCGATGACCTCGATGATGTAATGGTCTTCCCAGACGTGGATACCCTGGTGCGCGGGACAATCCATCCCGAGTGTGCCCACCCCGCCCGTCTCCGTCGTCCCGTAGATGTCGAAAACGTCGACGCCCAGCCCTTCGGCGAGCTTGTTTTTCAGGGCGTCCGAAAACGGTTCGGCGCCGAAGATGCCGATCTCGAGATCGGGCAGCGTCTCGCCCTGTTCTTCGAGCGCTTCCATCAGCCGAATCCCGTAGGAGACCACGCCCGCGATGATGCGCGTCCCGAAATCTTTTGCGATCCGCACCTGCCGCAGGGTGTTTCCCGCGCCGGTCGGCAGCACGAACAGGCCCAGCAGTTCGGCCCCGTGGTAAAACCCGAACCCGCCGTTGAACAGCCCGAACATCGGCGTGATCTGGATGGTGTCGGCGGGTTCGGCGCCCGCCATCCGCAGGCACCGGGCCATGCAGGTCGCCCACTGGTGGAGGTCGGACTGCGTGTACGGCATCACGATAGGAGCCCCGGTCGAGCCCGACGACATGTGCATCTGCACGATCTCGTTTTTTGGCACGCACGACAGGCCCAGCGGGTAGTTTTGCTGGAAGTCCCGCTTGTCCATCATCGGCAGCCGGCGCAAGTCCTCGAGCCCCCGGATGTCGTGCGGGATGATGCCCGCCTTCCCAAACCGTTCGCGCTGGACCGGGTTGCGGTCGTACACGTAGCGCACCACCGCCCGCAGCCGCTCAGACTGAATCCGCCGCAACTCGTCCCGCGGCGCCGTCTCCAGTTGTTCCTCGTGATACTTCGAGATCATGAAGCCTCTCCTGTACAAAAAAGTCCTTTAAAGAATACGTGCCAACGGGTCTCCTTGTCCAGCAGGTAAAAAAATTAGGGACAGACTACGAATTTCCGTAGAGAAACTAGGGCAGAGGGGTCTGAAGGGTATTGAAAAAGTCCCCTGTGCGGAACAACCTGCGTCAACGTTAAGAAACATAAGCGAAAAACAGGGACTGACTTCGATTTTCGGCAGTTTGAAAATCGTCTCTGTCCCTGGCTTTTCGCGGCATGGAAAACAATACAATTAAGGGACGCGGCATTCTTGGGGAATCAAGGACATACCTGGAGGCCGGATTCCTTCGTGCGGCTTTTTGCTCCTTTTGGTCGTCCTGGCTTCCGCTGGCGGAGAAGCCGGTGGAGCAGCGATTCAAGATGCTCGATGAAATCTGTGGACCCGCAAGGGCGTCCGGAGTGGGTCTGTTTGCGGATTCGCTCTATGTCTTCATCCCTGTCGTCGAGCAGCCACTCAGGCCAGTTTGGAATGACGCCGGACGGCGGATAATCCCTTGACAACAAAGCGTCGTGCCGGAATCCACAATGCGCGGCGGCACTTGACCAGCGATACTGCTCTGCCCGCTCAACCATGCCCGCTCGGACGGGGTTGCGCTCAACGTAGCGGACGGCCGCCCACAGGTGGGGCTCATCCAGTGGACAGGAGTAGAAACGGCCTTGCCACACGTGGCCGCTCATTTCGGTTTTCGTGTTGAAGTGCATCGCGTAAACAGTATGCGCATCATGTAGTGCCAGAGCCAACGACTCTGGTCGTTGCGGTACCGCAACAAAGTGGACGTGATTTGGCATCAAGCAATAGGCCCACACCGTCAGGCTGTGTCGATCCGCATACTTATTCACTAGTCGAAGGTAAACTTCCCGATCCGCATCATCCTCAAATACGTTCGCCCGGCGGTTGCCCCGTTGCGTAATGTGATGCGGATATCCCGGTACTACGACTCGCGCTACCCGACTCATGTGTATTAGCATAAGATTGGGCGTCCTGTCCGGTCAACAAAAAAATTCGTAGTCTGTCCCTAATTTCCCCTACGCCAACGGCAGGTTTGGGTTTGGCGTTGCCCGCAAGTCGCCGATCAGGCCATGTTTGAGGCGGGAATCGGCTGCGGCGGCGATCATGGCGCCGTTGTCGACGCACAGGGAGAGCGGCGGCATATGCACGGGGACGTGGATCTCGGCGTCGAGCCGGTCTCGCAGCAGCCGGTTCGCCGCAACACCCCCCGCCAGCACCAGCCGGGCCGCGCCGGTCTGTTCCAGGGCCAGCCGCGTCTTGACGACCAGGACGTCGACGGCCGCTTCCTGAAAACTCGCCGCGACGTCGGCGATGGGCGCCGTCGTCTTCCTCATCTCGTACAGCACCGCGGTCTTGAGGCCGCTATAGCTGAAATCCAAGCCGGCGTTGGCGCCGGCCGTCATCGCCCGCGGGAACCGAATCGCTTTTGGATTGCCTTGCTCGGCCGCTTTCTGGATCGACGGCCCGCCGGGGTACGGCAGGTCCAACAGCCTGGCCACCTTGTCGAACGACTCGCCGACCGCGTCGTCGCGGGTAGCCCCGATGATGTGGTACTCGTGGGGCCGGGGACAGTCGATAAGGCTGGTGTGGCCGCCGCTGACCACCAGGGCGAGGAACGGAAACTCCGGCGGGTTGTCTGTCAGGAACGGCGAGAAAATGTGGCCTTCGAGATGGTGCACGGGAATGAACGGCAGCCCCCACGCGTAGGCCAGCGCCTTGGCGAAGTTCACCCCGACCAGCAGCGAGCCCATCAGGCCGGGGCCGATGGTGGCCGCGATCCCGTCCAGCCCGGACGGCGGCACGCCCGCGTCTGAGAACGCTTTCTGCGCGAGTTGCGAGATGCATCTGATGTGCTGGCGCGATGCGATCTCGGGCACGACGCCGCCAAACGCCGCGTGGATCGGCACCTGCGACGCCACCTCCGAGGAGAGGATCCGCCGCCCGTCTTCAACCACGGCGACGCCGGTCTCGTCGCAGGAAGTTTCTATGCCCAAAATGCGTGTCATTGTACTACCTGGGAAGCATGTACAAGACTTATACCACGTTTGTCCAGTTCCGGCAGCAGCTTCTCGAGCGCGTCCACGGTCGTCTGCCTGAAGTGGCCGATCCCGATAGCGGTCCCGTTCTCCAGGGCAAACTGGATCAGCCGGTCGAACTGCTCCCCGATCTTGCCGTCGTCCCCGTCGTTGTCCAGGAAGACCTTCCTCTCGGCCACGGGGACACCCGCCTGCCGCGCCGCCTGCGGGATCACGGTTTCGTGGGTGGTCCGGCTGTCGATAAAGAAAAGCGGTCGCGTTTTCACCACATCAAAAAACCGCGCCAGGGCCTGCTCATTGGTGCAGAAAGTCGATCCCATGTGATTGTTGACGCCCACGGCCCCGGGCACCCGCTCGAGCGCCTCATCCAACCTCCGCGCCATCTCTTCCGGGGTTGTTGACGTCGAGATCCAACCGGGGTCTTCCGGGCTTTCCATGGGGAGGTGCAGCATCACCTCGAATTTTGCCTGGGCGGCCTTTCGCGCGGTCTCGGCGGCGTCCGGCGCGCCCGGCAGGATCGACAGCGTGAGCCGCGGGTCGAGCCTCAACACGGCCTCCGTGACCGGTCCGCCGTACCCGCCGTCGTCCAGAATGATTGCCACGCGCGGCGGCGGGTGCGGTCCCAGCGCCAGCGGCTGCGCCACGGTGTCGCAGAGCCCGGCCAGCGCGAGAAGGTTGATTAACGCCGGGTCGTTCTCGGGTATCGGCGGCGCCGGCGGTGGTGGCGGCAAGTGAAGCCGGACTTCAGCAAACTTGCAGCCGCCCAACGACAGGTCCAGTTGTCTGACCGGTTCGGACGTCTCGCCGGCCGCGACGGTAACCTGGCCGTGGGCCATTTCACGATCGAGCACCGCTATGACGCCATCCGGCTCCGCGCCCTCCGCCTCAACGTCAAACGAGGTGAAATACCAGGATGCCTTGTCGGTCTGGACCAATTGCGGCTCGGCGCGGCGGATCTGTTCAGGTTTGATGAGGTTGTTGCGAAACATTTCCTCGATCTCGACGGCCCGCGCCAGGGTTTCTTCGCGCAGGTTGATCGGCCGCGTCTTGAGGTGCTGATTGACGACGACCACCAGGAGGACCGCCGCCGCAGTGCAAACCGCCAAACCCGCCCCGATTACAATCCATGAATTGGGCAGCGGGTGTTTGGCCGGCTGATCCGCTGCGTTGGTAGTCTCTCGAGGCATCAGCAATCCACCCATTCGACGGGCTCGACTTCGCAGCCCAAAAAGCGCTTTCCAACCCGGGCAAAACTCTCGGGGGAGTCGCTCACCAGAAATTGATAGGATGGCGCACCATGGCCGCCCGCTCCGGCAGGGCCGAGCATGTCGCGGGCGACGGCGGCGGTGGCTTCGGCGCTGTCAACGAGCGTTACGCGATTTCCCATGGTTTCCGCGATCACGGCCTTGAGCAGCAGATAGTGGGTGCATCCCAAGACGAGCGTGTCAATTGACTGCCCGGCAAGCTCCCTGAGGTACTCGTGGGCAACCTGCCGCGGCACGTCTCCGTCCGTCCAGCCCTCTTCAGCCAGCGGCACAAACAGCGGGCATGGTTTCGAAAACACCTTGACGTCGGCGGCAAGGCGATGTATCGCCCGCTCGTACTGGCCGCTCGACACCGTGCCGGCGGTTCCTATAACGCCGACGCGCTTGTTTTGCGTGCTTTTTGCGGCACAGGCGGCGCCCGGTTCGATCACGCCGAGCACCGGGATATCGAGATCCTCGCGCAACGCCTCAAGCGCGTACGCGGACGCGGTGTTGCATGCAATCACCAGCATCTTCACGCCCCGATCGAGCAGCAGGCTTGCACAGGCCCGCGCAT
>JAPLKX010000396.1 GCA_026387845.1 Candidatus Hydrogenedentota bacterium
GCTTGTCCAGCCGATCGAGTGGATGGCGGACTGCCTGTTCTACCCGGAGCGGGCGAAACTGGCCAAGTCGTTCCGGATGGACAACTCGGACGTGGCGGTCGCGCTTGGCATGACGTTCGAGCGCAAGCGCGACCGGTATTCGTACGCGGAACTCGAGCCGGCACGGGACAAGCTGATGCAGCTCGCCCGCGAGTACTCGGGCATCCCGCAGGAGCAGCGCAACGCCGTCCAAAGCCAGCTCATCAACTTGGCGCAGAACCTGCTCGAGTTCGAGAATCTCTGCGACTACCTCTCGTTCGCCCGGGCCGGCGTGGCTATTCCACAAGATTCCCCGATTTCCGGACTGTTTCCGGGCGAACCGCGGCCGCGGTTGAGCCTGGTTTTGGCCAAGGCGGCCCAGATCAAGGAGCTGATTGGGAAAGACCCTTCGCAAAATAAATCAACGCACGAGTACCTGCAGGCCCTATACGAATCCGTCAGCGGCGCCACGCTCCGGCTGTTTCCCCCCGTCGAGCCGGCCGAGACGGAATGGCTGACGCCGGAGTCCATTACGCAGCAAGCGTTTGGGCCGGCGCAGGTGTCGCCGGAGTCCCTGAACCTGCTCGGCCTGCTCGAGGACGCGGCGCTGAATCCCGCGGATCCCGCCAAAATCGCCGCGTTCCACTCCGCCGTGACCGTGCAAACTGCCGGACGAGCCGATTGCGCCAAGATCCCGCTCGAAGTGACATTCCACCGGCTTAAACTTTTCTACTACAGCCTGGTGGTGTTTGTGCTGGGTTTTTTGGCGGTGACGGTGTCATGGCTTGCACCGCGCAGCCGGGTTGTGTATGCCTCCGGCATCGTATCGGTGCTTGTGGCGGCGATACTTCTGGCGGCGGGAATTACCCTGCGGTGCATTATCCGCGGCCGGCCCCCCGTCACTACCCTGTATGAGACGATCCTTTTCGCGACGCTGGTGGCGGTGGGCGTGGCGGTCTTCATGGAACTGGCGAACCGGCGGAGCATCATGCTGGCGCTGGCGGCCGTGCTGGGCACGCTGGGGATGTTCCTGGCCAACAAATATGAGATCCGGGAAGGCGCCGACACGATGCCCAGCATGGTGGCCGTCCTCGATACCAACTTCTGGCTGGCCACCCACGTCACCACGATTACCATGGGGTACGGCGCCGGGTTCCTCGCCAGCGCCATCGCACACATCTACATTGCCGGACGGGCCTTGCGCCTGAAAGCTAAAGACGCGGCGTTCTACCGCCAGCTTGCGCGGATGACGTACGGAGTGCTGTGTTTCTCGCTGCTGTTTACCATTGTGGGAACGGTGCTCGGCGGCATTTGGGCCAACGAAAGCTGGGGCCGCTTTTGGGGGTGGGACCCGAAAGAGAACGGGGCGCTGATGATTGTGCTTTGGCAACTGGCGATACTGCACGCCCGGCTGGGCGGGTACATCAAAGATTTCGGGATTGTTTTGGCGTCGGTGTTTACCGGTGTGGTCGTGGCGTTCTCCTGGTTTGGGGTGAACTTGCTGGGCGTCGGCCTTCACAGCTACGGGTTCACCAGCGGGACCTACAAGGCCCTGCTGGGGTTTTACGCAATTGAGGCGGTGGTGCTGCTTGTGGGCGCCGCGGTCTGGTCGTGGGAAGACAAGAAACGGGCGTTGAACTCGCAAAAGGAGTGCCGGTGATGGACTCGAGACAGGAACGTTGGCTGGGCGCGTTGGTAACGTTGTTCGGCCGCAACTGGATCACATTGAGCGGCGCGGCGCTCGCCGCAGCCAGCGGCCTGTTCATCGTCGGCTTTCTGATCATGGCGCTGTTTCAACTCACCGAGTCGCCGTACCTGGGCATCATGGCGCTGCTCATCCTGCCCGCGGTGTTTGTATTCGGCCTGCTGCTGATTCCCGTGGGCGCCTACTGGGACCACTGTTGCCGGCGCCGGAGGCGCGAGGCCGGCGAAGAGCCATCCGGCGGCCCGTTCCCGACTATCAACCTGAACAATGCGCGCACACGCCGGGTGGCCGTGATCGTCGTTGTCCTGACGGGCGTCAACCTGCTGATCATCTCGACGGCCACTTACGACGGCGTCGTGTTCATGGATTCGCCCACGTTCTGCGGCAAAGTCTGCCACACCGTGATGGAGCCCGAGTTCACCTCCTATACCAACTCGCCTCACGCGCGCGTCAAGTGTGTCGAATGCCATATCGGCCCCGGGGCCCCGTGGTTCGTCAAATCCAAGCTGTCCGGCGTCGGCCAGGTGCTCGCCGTGACGTTCAACACCTACGAACACCCCATCCCCACACCCGTTGAAAACCTCCGGCCGTCCCAGGACACGTGCGAGCACTGCCACTGGCCGGAGAAGTTCACCGGAGACCGGATCAAACTTATCACAAAATTCCAGGAGGACGAGACCAACACGCCGTCGAAAACCGTTTTGTTGATGCACATCGGCGGCGGGGCCAGTGAACGCCACGGCATTCATAGCTGGCATATCGACCCCAGCATCAAGACCACTTATATCCCCGCGGACGAAAAACGGCAGGATATCGCATGGGTCCGCGTGGAAAAACAAGACGGGACAGTCCAGGAGTTTAAAAAACCCGACGTCGAGACGCCGGCGGGCGAGGTCCGCGTGATGGACTGCATTGATTGCCACAACCGGCCCACACACATCTTCCAGATGCCCGATGAGGCCGTTGACGACGCCCTCGCAAAAGGCCGTATTGACACCGGTATCCCGTACATCAAGAAAGTGGCCACCGAAGCACTGAAATCCGCCACGGGCGAAACCGGCGACCTCGATAAAATTGAAAAACACATTCGCGACTATTACGCGCAGCAGCAACCCCCGTTTACCGACAAGGCCAAAATCGACTCTGCGGTAAACGAGGCGGTGCTCATTTACAAGAGAAATGTGTTTCCCCCGATGAACGTGACCTGGGGCACGTATCCCAACAACATCGGGCACGTACAGTCCCCGGGCTGCTCGCGATGCCACAACGACACCCTGAAAAACGCCGCCGGCGAAAGCATCGGCGAGGACTGTTCGATTTGCCACACGGTCCTGGCGTGGGACGAGGCCGAGCCGGAAATCCTCAATCAACTACAGATTAAATAGGTGGACCTGGGGCTGTTGAAAAAGTCCCCTTTGCATAAACAACCTGGTCTACTTCAAAAAAACATAAGCGAAAAACAGGGACTGACTCGCCTCCGGCAGTGGAGGCGCATTTTCGGCCCGTAGGCGGTTTGAAAATCGTGTCTGCTCTGAAAATTCGGTTCTTTTTGCCAGATCCAACGGATGCAGCCAGCGTAGGTCCGAATTCCGATTCGGACTGGACAACCCACC
>JAPLKX010000560.1 GCA_026387845.1 Candidatus Hydrogenedentota bacterium
CGCCGTCAGCACGCCGGCTTTCATCATCGCCAGATAATTGGGGTTGGTCACCGGCGAGGTGATGGCGTAGGAACGGACGCGAAGCCAGTCGATAGGCACGTCGTCGCCGTTGTCCAGCGCCTCGAACACGGCCTGGGCGACGGTTTCGCCAATGGCCTCGGTGCGCTCGAAGCTGACGGGGGGGCGGCGCGTCGTGGGATCGAGCGGAAAGCGGCGCGTGCCGATCTGCTCGAAGTCCCCCTTGGGTAGGGGCGCGTCGCCGATGATCTCGGCCGCCCCCAGGGCGCCGCTGAAATAAATCGCCGTTCCCCCGTACTTCTTTTCGATTGCTTCGCGGATGAAATGCGGGAAGTCGGAAGTCAGGATGCGGTTCGCGCTTTCCATCGACTCCGGGTGGGTGTTCCAGTTGACCAGCGTGGCCAGGACGTTGCCTTTCTGCTTGCCCCACTGCACGGTCAACTGCAGGACGCGCAGCTCGTTGTCGAAGAAATTCGGCGGACGATAGCCGGTGCGCACCTGCAGGGCGCGGAGCGCCGGGGGCCGGGATTTTCCGAACCGCGCCCGCACCTCGACCAGGCGCTCGACCGCCTCGTTCACGGCCCGGGCGATTTGCCGGTCGACGAACCGCAGGTAGTCGGCGTACTTGCCGTCCTGGCCAAGCGCCGGCCCCCACAAGCCGATGGTGTCCGGCCCCTCGTGGTTGTGGGTGCTGGAGACGATGACGGCGTCGAGTTTCAGCGCCGGCCGCAGCAGCTTAAGCGCCTGATCGACGCCGTAGAAACCGGCGTTCTGGTAGTAGCCGATCAGGTCCAGCGACACCAGGGCCACGCGGGTGTCGTCGGCGTCCAGCACGATGGCGCGCGCCCAAAGGTCGTCATGGCGCCCTTCGGCCGGCCGGTTCATGCCGAAGCCGGCCATCCAGATGCGGTTCTTCTCGTCGCCCCACAGCCCGGACGGCTGCACGGGCCCCTTCCAGTCGGGATTTTGCCCAAAGGGAGTGATCGGGACTGCGGAGGCGCCGGCGCGCAGCTTCGCTTCCGCGATCTGCCCCGTGGCCCCAGCCCAGAGCCAGAGCCCAAGCAATACCCCAACCCACCAAGTCCTCATGCAAGGAGAATTTACCACAACCGCGGCAGTTCTGAGAGAAACACCCGCAGCGGGGTTTTCAGACGCCAGGTTCCCCGATCTGGAGGCTGAAGTCTGACACCCGACACCTGACACCTGGAAGTTGCATTGACAGGCGCCCCCGTTGCGGCACAAAATCTCGGAACGCGGTTGAGGAGGCCAACATGAAGCGTGCACTTTTCGTCCTGCTCCTGTTTTCGCTGCCCGCGTTGGGGCAGAACATTTCCGGTTCGCTCTCCGGCACGGTCGAGGACAGCAGCGGCGCGGCGTTCGCCGGCGCCGACGTGAAAGTCGCCAATACCCAGACGGGATTCGTGCGCACCACAAAGACGAACATGGAGGGCTTCTTCGCCCTTCCTGACTTGACGCCGGGAACCTACAACCTGGAGATC
>JAPLKX010000700.1 GCA_026387845.1 Candidatus Hydrogenedentota bacterium
ATGTGGCGCAACGAAAGCGGCAGCAAGCTGCCGCACTCCAAATAGGCCCCGGTCTCCAGTCTAGAAGAATGCCGCGGCGACGGCGAAAGTTTTGCATGCCGGAAACTCCGATGGGTACCGGTTAAAACTCACGTGGCCGTCCATGTACAGGGTGTTTGCGCCGCCGGGGACGTGGTTGAACTGTGCGCGGCCGGACGTTCCCGCCGCGACGATGTCCCACATCACGGGCAATCCGCTTTGTGCTAATGCGCCCGCGGCGGGATTGTTGATGTCGGTGATCATGAATCGCTCGATGCCTTCCCGGAGCCGGTAGAGCGTAGAGCCCGCGCCGTTGCCCGCGGGCGCGCCGGCCGGCGTCGCGTAGCCGGAGATCAGCATGTGGATCATCTCGTTGTCGATGTCGCGGTCCAGGATGTAGTCGTTGTCCGGGTCTTGATCGCCAAGCGGGCCTTGCAGTGCGGCGACGCCCTCGCGGTACGAGATGCACGCCATCAGGTAGGCGAACTGGGCGGCGACGGACGAGCCCGGCGGCATCCCGAACAGGCTGGCGTCGATGGCGGGGTCGTCGTCGGAGACTTTGTCGAGGGCGTAGCCGAGGTAGATGTAGCTCGAGTCGGGCCGCGACGGCAGGCCGGCGTACGGGCAAGAGGCGCCTTCTTTACTCTCGATGACGGCCGCGTCTTCCGGGTCTGACGGACAGATCAGGACCTTCGGGTCGGCCAGATATTCGGGGAAGATGGCCTGAACCTGCGGCGACAAGTGCGCGTAGGTGTCGGCGTTGATGCAGCCGTCCGGCGCGTGTGCGCCCCATGGCTGGTCGGCGTGCACGCGCGGAAAGGAGCCGCCGCGCGCCTCGCCGGAGTACATCTTGAGCACCAGCCCCATCTGTTTGAGGTTGTTGGCGCAACTCGAGCGGCTGGCGGCTTCACGGGCGCGGCCCAGAGCCGGCAACAGGATGGCGGCGAGGATGCCGATAATGGCGATCACCACAAGCAATTCAATCAGCGTAAAGCCATGGGTGCGATGTGACAACGAGAAAACTCCTGACTTCACTTTTGAGCAACGTCATAAGCAATCAGGGCTTCGCCGTGACGGATGTACAACCGTCCGTTGGCGACCACCGGATGCGCCCAGTGGTTGTCGGTCCCTTCCTTCACTTCGAACATGCCTGTCCGCTCGAATCCGGTGGGGACGGCTTTGACGAGGCTGACGACGCCCTCTTTCGGCCCTTCGTAGACGTACAGCATGCCGTCGGCGTAGACCACCGCGCCCTGCTTGATTTCTTTTGTGGTCCACATCACCTTGCCGGTAGCCATTTCGAGGCAAGTGAGGCTTGGGTTGTTGTGGCCGCAGCCGTACAGATACCCGTCGACGAGCACCACGCCGTGAAACTGGCTATCGATTGTTTTGTCGGGCCATTTGAGCGAGACCGACGAGCCGTCCGGGGAAAGCTGGAGTGCGCCGCCGCCCGAGCCGTACCCGCCGGTGAAATAGACGAGGCCTTGGTCGTAGATGGGGGTGATGGCGTGGATGTCGAACTTGGTCTCATGCGGGTATGTCCAGAGCAGTTTGCCGGAATCGGCGTCCAGGCCGAGGACGAACTTCGAGGTCTCGTTGAGCAGCAGCCTGCGGCCGTTGTGGTTGACAATCGTCGGCGAGCAGTACGAGGCGACGTCGTTGAGGCCGCCGGTTGTCCAGATGGTCTCGCCGGTCATCTTGTTGAGTGCGGCAACGAGCGCCGAGCCGCCGGGCGTGCAGATCAGCCTGTCGCCGTCGACCAGGAGCGATTCCGCCAGATGCCACTGTGCGTTTTGCCCGGCGAACCGTTCGAGGATGTTGGCTTCCCACAACTGCTTCCCGGCCACGACATCCAGGCAATGCACCACGCCAGTGCCCGAGGTCAGGTAGGCGCGCTCGCCGTCGATAGTGGGCGTCGAGCGCGGGCCGGGCGCCTGTACGATGTCGGTGTCTTTGCCGTAGGGCAGGGTCTTCTCGATTGCGCCGTCGGCGTTGAGGACAAACAGGCTGCCCGACAGGTCGTCGGCCATTCCGGCCACGTAAAGCTTGCCGGCGACGACGGAAACGGTTGAGTAGCCTTTTCCGAGGCCGTGCGCGACCCAGAGGACGGGCGGGCCGGCTTGGGGCCATGTTTTGAGGAGTCCTGTATCGGCATATTTGCCGTCGCGGTTTGGGCCGCGGAACTGCGGGGAATCTGCGGCGGAAGCCGCCGGCGCAAAGGCCAGCGGCGTCAGCACCAAAGCCAACAGGATCGAAATGTTTAGAGCTTTCATGTGAAGACCCTTTCTGTGGAACCGGGAGAGATTATGGCGAAACGGGAGACGGGAAGCAACGCGGTGATTGGTTAGAATCTGCAGTTTTATATAGGTATTTTGGTGTATAGAATTGCGGAACGAGGGGGATTTTGTTGACAAACCACTGGCAAAATCCAAGAAAACCGCTAGAATATATGGGTGGAGTGGAAAGTGGCACTAAGCTGTGTGGTCGACTATTATGTTGGGAGCGGCAGATGATGTTAGACTTGCCGCGCCGTGGATTGGAGATACTGTGGATTCTATAAGGAGAGGCGGAGACATGAAGTTAAGAATTTTTGTGATTGCATGGCTATGTGTTTTGTGTGGAGTAGCGATGGCGGGTGACTGGCCGCAGTTCCAGGGGCCGACGCGCGACGGTGTATCGTTGGAAACGGGTCTGTTGCGGTCGTGGGGCGAGGCGGGCCCGCCGGTAGTTTGGACGTTTGGGCTTGGGGAAGGCTTTGGATCGCCGGCAGTTCGTGACGGCGAGGTATACATCCTGGACCGGGTGGAGAACCGGCAGGACGTTCTTCGTTGCATCAACCTGAGTGATGGCAAGGAGTTATGGAATTTTGCGTATGATGCGCCTGGGGAAA
>JAPLKX010000085.1 GCA_026387845.1 Candidatus Hydrogenedentota bacterium
GGCCGTCAATGTACTCCATCAGCAGGCAACGGCGCATGTGGCCGTTCCGGTCCTCCTGCACGATGATCTCTTTACTCATCCGGATGATGTTCGGATGACTAAGAGCCGCCGCTATCATCACTTCCCGGCCCAGGTAATCCCGCCGACGACGCCGCCGGTCCAGGTCAAACCGCCGCTCCAACACCTTGATCGCCACCGTCTGATCTCGTTCCCGGTCAATCGCCTTGTACACAATTCCCATACCGCCCGACCCGATCGGCGCCACAATCTCATACCGGCCCACGCGGGTTAGTTCGAGTTGGGTCTCGTCAGGAGGGGCCAGTTCCTCGTCGGGCACGACGCTTATCTTTTCCAGATCGACTTTCTTCTTCTTCCCAAAAAGCATACTCTACCTCTACTCATTCTTATATTAGGCCAATCCCCGCCACGATTCAATTGATTTCATGGTTTTGTCCTGTCGGGACGCCCCCCGGCTTTTGTGGGGGGTGTCCCTCTTTTGATTCCCTTCACATGCCCGCTGGGACGCCCCCGGCTTTTGTGGGGGGTGTCCCTCTTTTAATTCCCCTTCACATGCCCCCGCAAACACTTGTCCTAATGGCCCCAATGGCCCCCTGTTGGGACGCCCCCCCGTGCTCCTTACCACCGCCCTTCTTACCGCGCCATTGTTCGGGAGATTATTCATCATTCATCATTGCCTATTGGTCGTATAGGTCCTATTCGTCCTATTCTTTTCTGTTGCAAGCCGCCCGCGTTCCTCAGTAATGCCCGATCTTATCCTGTTTATCCCGTTATCCTGTCAAAGAAATGCCACCCTGCCAAGCCGCGGGCCTGCGGCAAAATTGTCCTCTTTTTGGAAAAAGCCCCAATCGTATGTTAGGATCTCTTGATACATACTGAACGTAACCGGAGGCCCTCTATAATGGCGAAAATCACCAGGGAAGACGTGGCGTACGTAGCCTCGCTGGCCCAACTGTCCCTCACCCCGGAAGTCCAGGAGCGGCTCCTCAAAGAAATGGGCGATATCCTCCAATACATGGACAAGCTCAACGAGCTCGACACCGCCGGGATCGAGCCCACCATGCACGCTCTCGCCATGACCAACGTGTTCCGCGACGACGTCGTCGGCCCTTCCCTCGATCGCGAACACGCACTCATGAACGCCCCAAAGACCGACGGCGAGTACTTCCTGGTGCCTAAAATCCTGGATACCGAATGACGATGCCCAAAACGTTGAACAACCTTACCGCACACCAAATCCACGACGTACTCCGCGCCGGCTCCGTTACGGCCACCGAAATCGCCGAAGCCTATTTCAAGCGAATCGCCGAAGTCGACCCCAAAGTCCTGGCCTACGTCGATGTCTGGCGCGAGTTCGGCCTTGCCCAGGCCGCCAAAGTCGACGAAACCGTCCGCCGCGGCGACGACCCCGGCCCACTTGCCGGCGTGCCCATTGGCCTCAAGGACGTCCTTTGCACCCGCCAGGGCTATACCACCTGCTGCTCAAAAATCCTTAAAGGCTACCGCAGCCCGTTCGACGCAACCGTTGTCCAGCGGCTTGAATCCGCCGGCGGCGTGTTCCTCGGCAAACTCAACATGGACGAGTTCGCCATGGGTTCCTCCACCGAGAACTCCTCCGTACAGGTCACCCGCAACCCATGGAACCTCAAGTGCGTGCCCGGCGGCTCGAGCGGGGGTTCCGCCGCGGCCGTGGCCGCAGACGAATGCGTCATCTCGCTCGGCAGCGACACCGGCGGCTCGATCCGCCAGCCCGCCGCACTCTGCGGGTGCGTCGGAATGAAACCCACCTACGGCCGGGTGTCGCGCTACGGGCTGGTGGCGTTCGCCTCGTCGCTCGACCAGATCGGGCCGTTCAGCAAAGACGTCGAAGACCTCGCCATCGCTCTCAACGTCATCTGCGGAAAAGACCCCCACGACTCCACATCCGCCGACCTGCCTGTGCCCGATTTCACCAAGTCTCTGCGCCAGGACGTCGCCGATATCACCATCGGCCTCCCCAAAGAGTATTACACCGACGCCCTCAACGCCGAGATGCGCGAAAAAATCGAAGCCGCTATCGCCGTCCTGCAAAAACTCGGCGCGAAGGTCGTCGAAGTCTCGCTGCCCCACACCGACTACGCCATCGCCTGCTACTACATCATCTGCACCGCAGAAGCCAGCGCCAACCTCGCCCGGTTCGACGGCGTCCGGTACGGCTACCGCTCACCCAGCAGCGGCGACGTACACGACATGTACAGCAACACCAAAACCGAAGGGTTCGGCCCCGAGGTCAAACGCAGAATCATGCTCGGCACCTACGTCCTCTCGAGCGGCTATTACGATGCCTATTACCTCAAGGCGCAGAAGGTGCGGTCCCTGATCCGCCGCGATTTCCTCGATGCGTTCGACAAGTGCGACGTCATCCTCGCGCCTACGTCCCCCACGGCTGCATTCGAGATCGGTGAAAAAACCGACGACCCACTCGAAATGTACCTCAGCGACATCTACACCATTTCCGTCAATCTGGCCACTATACCCGGCATGTCAATGCCGTGCGGCCTTACCAAACGCGGCCTGCCCGCCGGCCTCCAAATCATGGCCAAGCCGTTCAACGAAGAAACCATGCTGCGCGTCGCATACTCTTACGAAAAAAACCGGGGTTTTGAGATGGGTGCGCCGCCCATCGGCGCGCGCGCGCGTTGAGGAGAACCATGGAGTACGAACCCGTTATAGGGCTTGAAGTTCACGTCGAACTGAACACCCGATCCAAAGTGTTCTGCTCGTGCAGCACCAACTTCGACGCCGAACCAAATACCAACGTCTGCCCCATATGCCTGGGCATGCCCGGCGTCCTCCCTGTCATGAACAGGGCCGTCGTCGACGCCGCCATCATGGTCGGGCTCGCCCTCAACTCCACCGTATCAAAATGGTCTAAGATGGACCGCAAAAACTATTTCTACCCTGACCTCCCCAAAAACTATCAGATCAGCCAATACGACCTACCCCTGTGTTACGGCGGCCACCTCGAAATCCCCGTCGACGGGTGCCTACACCGCGTCGGCATCACCCGCGTCCACATCGAGGAAGACACCGCCAGAAACGTGCACACCATCGGCGGCGGCGATTCCGGCATCGACTTCAACCGAAGCACCATACCCCTCCTCGAGATCGTCTCCGAACCCGACATA
>JAPLKX010000692.1 GCA_026387845.1 Candidatus Hydrogenedentota bacterium
TCCGGGGCGGCCAGCCGGTGAAGTCTTCGGATTCGGCAGGGCCCAAGGCATCGTGGAGAAGGCAGGCCGCTCTTGCCACGCCGTCACACCAGGCGGTCATGGTGCCCACGCTCGGCGAACCGCCCTCCCAATTGTCCCATGCGTCGAACAGCTTTTCGAAAGGCGTGACATCCACCCAGTGGCCACAAGCTCCCCTGAAATCCCGAAGGCACTGCGTGCGGTGGTTGGCATAGATCCCTTGGGCCTCAATGGCTGCGCGGACCACGGTCCAGGCTACCGTAAAGGCCACGTAGAGCAGCGTGTCGGCCTCCTCTTCGGCCGAAATGGGGGCGCGGCCCTTAAAGTGCGTGAGGAACTTCCCGCGATCGCGCGCTACGTTCTCGATCTCGACCGAAACGAGTTCGCTCCAGGCGGCTTCGGCCAGGAGCCGGCGCCGTTCTTCAGCCGGCGAGTGGACGACGCGGGCCAGTTCATCTGCCAGCCGCTCGCATAGCGGGAGGCGGTGACGTCCCGGCGCTTTCAACCAGGTCTCGGCCAAGGCCTCGGTCTTGGCATACAGCTCGGGGCCGACTAAACCGCGACTCATGGCATCCTGTAGCGTGAGGAAGAATTCGTCCATGCTGAGGATTTCGATCTCCGGATGACGCGCGAACTCGGGCATTTCTCCAGCGAGGTGCTCACAGATGCCTTCCGCGATCTGCGCAAAGAGGGACAAGAAGGCCGGACGTGTTGGGCATTCATGAGTGAAGCGGACGATATTTCCGACGTTGTCGCGTCCGACGTTGGCGATATGCGCCGAATGGAGTTTCGGGATTGGACCCGCGAGGTGGCTGCGGGCGTAAGGCGACCCGCCCAGACCACAAACCAAACCGGGACCGGATTGGAGGGCTTCTTGCTCGCGCAGGACGGCAGCGTCGTCCTCGACTTCACGCCACCAGTCACGAAGGAACCAGTTCACCATATTGCAGCCATGTTGCCCGCTCTGATCGAGGAGGCGCCGGCTCTCAGAAAGATACAGGTCCACAAGACCTTTCGGCCACAGATGGGTGTACGTGTAGGCCGCGCCGGACGACGGTCCCCAGAAGCAGTCGTTCGACGTGCGGGTTTCATGGTAGTAGCGCAGCATGCCCGGCATCAGTTTTGCCATCAATGGCAGGAAACCCCAGCCAAACTTGAACTGACCGCGTTGGGGAGCCAGCCAGTTGCCCGATTGGAGGTTGTTCATGGCCCACGTGGCGTCGCCATCACTATTGTAAAGACACACGTAGACTTTCCTCGGATCGGCTTTGCAGTCTTCCAGACGAGGGATGGGCTGTGTGTAGGCGGCTTCGACGTCTCCGATCCCTCCGTGGATGGTAAGATTGGGACTGGCCACGCTGCAGAGGGTGAAGTACCCGCGCTCTGCCGCCTCAGCCACGTATTCTTTTTCCTGATCGCAGACGCAGTGCCAGTTCATCTGCACTCCGGGTCCCTCGCCGGATTCGAGCATTCGTCGGTAGAGGTACAGGGTGCGCCGCGTCTGACGGCTGAGAGGCAGGTCCAGGGCAAAGCCGCGATGATAGACAATGAAGTCCTCGAGTTCATGAGTCAATGAATACCACAGGGGCCGATGGACGCAGAAGTTGGCATAGATTCGCCGATAGCAGTGGGGCCATAGGTTGTGGATGGCCCACTCCGCCGCATCGGCGTCACACGTGAAGCCGCCGCGCAAGTCGTCGCGTTTACGGATACCGTGCCGGATCATCCAATGCTCCTGGTCGGCGGCAACAGGCAACAGCTTCTCGAGCCCGGCACGCGTAATCGCAAGGTTTTGAGTCTGAATCACGTCTTGGGTGTCGTAGACGAGGTAGCCCTCGACCAGGTGCTTGTA
>JAPLKX010000484.1 GCA_026387845.1 Candidatus Hydrogenedentota bacterium
GCCCTTGCACGCCTGAATCCCCGTCTCGTAATGGCCCGGCGACTTCGGGATCGTGCGCGGCACGTCGGGCTTTTCGTACGGCACAAGCCGCGGTTCATTGCTGTACTCGCCGCACGTGATCATCCCCTTCTCGCCGATGAACAGCGTGCCGCTGGCTTCGTCGCCCAGTTTTTCATCCGCCGGAACCGAGGCGGGCCGCTCGGGCAGCTTGCCGCCGTCGTACCAGAACGCGTTGACCGCCGGCATATCCGCGCGGGCCGGGAATTCATACTTGATGATCGACCAGGCCGGGCCGCCTTCGTCGTTGGCGCCTTCGCTCTTGGCTTCGACCGCTGTGGGATACCCAAGCTTGAGCGACGTGTACGCCGCGTCCATCACGTGGCAGCCCATGTCGCCCAGCGCCCCGCACCCGAAATCCCAGAAGCCTCTCCAGTTGTGGGGCACATACGCGGGGCTGTACGGCCTCATCGGCGCCGTCCCGACCCACAGGTCCCAGTCCAGCGTCTCAGGGACGGGCGGCGTGTCCGTCGGCCGTGTAACAGGTTGCGGCCACAAGTTGCCGGGCCGGTTCGTCCACATATGGACCTCGTGCACCGGCCCAATCCGGCCTGCCCAGATCCATTCGCAAACCCGCCGGACCCCTTCGCCCTGGTGGCCCTGGTTGCCCATGTGCGTGGCCACTTTGAATTCGCGCGCCGCTTCGGTCAGCATCCGGGCCTCGGCAATGTCGTGGGTGAGCGGCTTCTGCACGAACACGTGCTTACCCATTCTCATAGCGTGCATCGCGACACGGGCGTGCATGTGGTCGGGCGTCGACACGGTGATAGCGTCGATTTCATTGCCCTGTTTGTCCAGCATGACGCGGAAATCTTTGTACTTGGTCGCGTTCGGGAATTTCTCGAACGTGCCCGCGGCCCGGTTCCAATCGACGTCGCACAGGGCGACGACGTTCTCGGTCTGGCCGACGGAGCGGATGTCGCTTTCGCCCTTGCCGCCGGCGCCGACGGCCGCCACGTTGAGTTTTTCGTTCGGAGAGACCCTGCGGGTTTGGGGCCTTCTCACGTCTTGTGCGCGGCCGGCCGCACAGCCAAAGAACACCACGGCCCCGGTTGTCAGGAAAGCGCGTCTAGAGACTTTTTTCATTGTTCCACCTCTTTCTACAAAGTTCCCGGGCGTGTTGGGCTACCCCGCCGCAGCGCCACGGCAGTTTGACCTGAGAATACAAAAAAACGGATTCCCGTTCAATCAACCTCGCGTTCTTTCGTAGACGCGGCGTCCCCGCCGCGTCATAGGTCCTATTTGTCCTATACGTCCTATCGCTTTTTGTACAACGGCCGCTTTTCAATCTTCAGTTCGTGGATCGACCACCAAAGCCCGTCTTTTTGCCCGGTCTGCACGATCCTCACATACCGGCCCGCTTTTGGCGTGCAGGCGATCTCCGTCACGGGCTGATCGCCCCTGCCTTTAGCGACGGGCTCGCCCCAGTCCTGAGTACTGTTCGCGACGTAGACCTCGTAGTTCTTCGGGTAATCGCCGCCGGAACCAGCCGAGTCGAGCACCACTCGGCTCACTTCAGCCGGCCAGCCAAGGTCGATCTGGAACCATTGCCCGGGTGCCTGGTTGGCGCCGGTGGTCCATCGGGTTTCGGGCTTGCCGTCAATGGCGTTGCCGGCTTCTGCCGCATTGTCCGAGGCTGTCGTGAACAGGTTGGGATTATTGATCTTATCCAATGCCAGCTTGGCTTCGGCGCCCACTTCCGCGTCGTTCTCATAGCGCTTGATCACGGTATAGGCAACCGTGGAAGGACATTCAGCAAGGCCCGCCAGCGCCATCACTCTCTCGCCAGGCTCGGTTGCCAACTCCAGGCCTTTTTCGTAGAGGGCAACCCGCTTTTCAACGGGCTGATCCGTCGCCAAGCCAACCAGGCGGAGGTAGCCGCGCAACGCCAGCTTTTTCACCGTGTCTGTCGTGCCGGACCCCGCCACCTTGGCCAAATCCTCAACCGGCCCCGCCGTCGGCCATTCCATCAACGCCCGGACCGACGCTTCCTGCAACTGGGCGTCAGTCGACTCGAGATCGGCCCGCAACGCGTCCAGCGCCGAGTTGTCCCCCAACTTGCCCAGCACCCGAACCAGCGCCGACCGCGCCGCCACGTTATTCCTCGCGCCGGCAAACGCAGTGAGTGCCGCGGCAGTCGCGCCCGCGGAATCTTTCGCCTTGCGCGCCACGGCCACGATGGCGGTCTCAGCTTGCGCGCGCGGGGCATCGGCCGCCTCTTTCACGAGCAGGTCGATCAGCGCCGGCATGTCTTCTGCCCGGCCAAGCTTGGCCAGGGTCTTGAACGCATCCTGACGCACGGTCTCATTGGGATCGCCGGCCACTTTAAGGATTTCGGGGACAAGTTGCTGCGCGTTCCGGTCAGCCAGCGCAGAAAGCGCCTCGGACTTGATCCCGGCCTCGCCTGTCTGCAGCAGCTTCACGAACGCACCGTCGATGGTAGGCCCGTTAATGCGCGCGAGGCTTTTTCTCGCGGCTTTCGCGGCGTCGGCGTCGTTGCCGGCGGCAATCTGCGCCAACAACGGCACGCTCGATTGCCCGTCTCCAATCTTGGCCAGCGTTTCAATAGCGGCGACCCGCACAGCGGCGTCGGCCGAAGCTACAAGTTCGGTTACCGCCGGGCAAGTCCCGGCTACGGCTCTGTCCGCGAACACGGTTAGCACCATGACCTGTGCGGCCGGCGGCAGGCCCGCAAGCTTCTCGCTGAACGCGCCGATCTCTTCGTCGGGAAGCTGGCGCAACCCTTCCGCAGCCGCGGTGCGCATGATCGGATCGGGATCGTTCAGGCCTTGAACGATTAGATCCACCGCCGCCGCGGGCCCTCGTTTTACCGCAAGCGCCTTGAGTGCCGCGGCTCGATTTGCGGGATCCTTACTATTCTGCAACAGTTTCTGATAAATCTCGGCGCCCCGTTCCAAGGTTGCATTGTCGGCTATCAGTTGTCCCGCCGTGTCAATCAAGGCCGGCTCGACCGCGCCCGCATCTTCCGACCACAGACTCTCCAGCGCGGCGGCAGCAGGCGGCGTGCCCACCAGCCCCAGCGCAGCAATCGCCGCTTGTGCAACCGCTTTGTCGGCGTCATGGGCCGCCTTTGCCAGGACGTCTGCAGTTTCCGAATCTTTTCGCTGGCCGAGCGCGTCGACCAGGGCGACTTTTGCGGCGGGCTCGGCGTTGGCCAGTGCGACAATGAGGGCTCTTACGGCTTCCTCACCGGGCATCCGGCCGATCGCATAGCAGGCCACGTCGACAGTCTTTGCATCGAGCAGCAGCGGAGCGATCGACGGGATACAGTCCTTGTCGCCGAACAGGTAGATCTGGCGGCAGATGAACAGTTTCGCCGCCTCGGTTGTCGACTCCGCAATAAGCAAGGCTGCAAGCTTCGCCGCCATCGGTCGAAGTTGCGCCGGATCGCTTTGCGCCTGCGACATCAGTTCCGCAACCGCATTCAGCGCCCCCGCATCCGCGTCATAATCAAACGCGGCAATCTGCGGGAGCAATTCATCAAACGTTGCGTCAACTGCAACAGCCCAGGGCGCCGCAAGTGCGCAAACCGACATTGAAATTACTGCTAATCTAATCAAACTCATTTCTCTGTTCCTCAAAGGTGACTAAGTTCTGCAAACTTTTTGCATATGTTGGGGCGCCCCCCGGCCGCGCTTCTGAGCGCGCTTTGTGGGGGGTGTCCCACAGTGGCCCTAACTTAGTTATCACTCCATCAGTCCACTGACTTAGCCCGCTTCAGCGGGCTCCTCTTTGCACCCGTCTTCAGACGGGGTGGTCTTAGCTCATTCCACGAACAGAAGCGCGCTTCAGCGTGACTTCTATCATTGCTTCAGTTCGGTGTTTCCCGCTGCCGAAATTTATGTCAAAGACCATGGTGCGCGCATTGGCCGCTGCAGCAGCCTGTTTCCATCCACATCCGGTCCGCCGGCGGACGTAACAAACGCCTCCTTCGCCGGATCCCACCGCAGCGGCCGCTTGATCCAGTACGCGATATTGCCGAGGTGGCAGACCGTGGCCGACCGATGCCCGATGGCGACGTCGCAGATCGGCCGCGACCGCGTCTTGATACACGCGAGCCAATCATCGTGATGGCCGGGGCTGTCGTACAGGTGGATTTCGCCAGGCCCGATCGGTTCATTTTCCAGCCCGGCAGGATCGGTTTCCAGATACCCCCGGTTTACCCACACTCGGCCCTTGTCGCCGATGAACTCGACGCCCGCCTTTTCTCTTGCGCCCCCGTGATACATGACGACGCCGTTGGCGTACTTGTAGGTGAGAAACTCGCTGCCGTTGCCCGGCGGTAGGATTTCGACCGGCCCGCTTTCATCCATACCGAGCCCCCACTGCGCGATGTCGAAATGGTGCGCGCCCCAGTCCGTCATCCCGCCACCGGAGTAATCGCGATACGCCCGGAAGTTCGGCCAGCCTTTAAAATCCATCCCCGGCGCGATGTCCGAGTTGTAAGGCCGCCACGGCGCCGGGCCAAGCCAAAAGTTCCAATCGAGACCGTCTGGGACAGGTTCAGCCGGCAAATAGCACTCGACCGGCGGCCCGCCAACGTTGACATGGACCGTGTGGACCTTCCCGATCCGCCCGTTGTGCACCAACTCGCACGCGATCCGAAACTCTCTGCTCGACCGCTGCTGGCTGCCTACCTGAAGAACCCGGCCATACGCCCGTGCGGCCCGGACCAGCGCCTTCCCTTCGTTGATGGTGAGTGTGAGCGGTTTCTCGCAGTAGACGTCTTTGCCAGATTCAAGCATGGCAATCGAAACCAGCGTATGCCAATGGTCGGGCGTGGCGATGACCACAGCGTCAATATCATCCCGGCCCGCGATCTCGCGGAAATCGCCGTACGCCGCTACCCCGTTATAGCCCGGTTTGCCCTCGCGTTCAGCGTAATGTTTGTTCGCTTTTTCCTGCCGCACCTTGAGCCGTTTCGCCTCGACGTCGCACAGCGCAACGACCTGGCACCCCGGACGGTTGAGGAACGTGTCGAGGTGGCCGCCCATCTGTTTGCCCATCCCGACAAACCCCAGCGTCAGCCGCTCGCTGGCCGCAGTCGCCCCGTTCGCGCCCAACGCCGACCCGGGGATGATCGCCGGAAACGCCGCAGCCGCCGCGGCCAGACCAGCGGTCCGCTTGAAGAAATCGCGCCGGCCGATCGCCCGGCTGGTTTGAAGCTGATTGTTTTGTCCCATGCTCGTCCTTCCTTGAGTACGCCCGGCCCGCAGGCTGTTTTCAACAACGGCTGATTAGAATACAGAAGTTTTGCCTTGCAGTCTATCAGTCTAAATCGTCCCAAAAGTCCCAATCGTCCACTCCCAAAAGGCTCGCTGGACTTTTTGCCCGCGAGCGGGTAATGTCGCCTGTATGAAAAAGCGGATCC
>JAPLKX010000697.1 GCA_026387845.1 Candidatus Hydrogenedentota bacterium
CAATTCCCCCGGTGGTGGCGGGCGAGACAGGGAGCTTCACCCTCGGCAGCCTCAAACTCTATGCGGAACTCGACCCGCAGAAGCCGGCTCGCCTTTCGGCTGAGCTCGCTTCAGCAAGTCTCTACGTCAATGCCTTGCCCAGCGAGGTGTTTGGCCAGAAAATCTCTGCGCCCCTGCCTCCCTCTACCCTCCTGGCGGAGATGCGCGATAACGATGTCTCCGTGATCATTTCCGGAAATATGCCGCCAGTGTATTGATGCCTTGCTGAAGCAGAAGAAAGCCAGGAACCATTCCTTATGAAATACGCAGGTGAACAAAGGCACAATTCTCCTCCTTGCCACCTCGCGGCTCGCTCCGTTGGTGTCTCTTCCCCGTGCGAACTGCAACTTGTCAGAAGTTCCGAAGTTTGGAAAACTCCGCGTCGGCTCTTTCCCACCATTGGAAAACCGCGCTGCGATGACTTCCAAGGAATGGAACGGACGAAGCAAATGAAAACGAAGAACCAACCATGAAACGCACCTTCACACTCCTCACCGCCCTTTCCCGCGCACGCACAGGCCATTTCCTTGCGATCAGTGGCCTCTGGCTCACGATGTGCGCGGACAGCTTTGCTTTAATCCCGCCACACGGAAAGTATCACGAGAATACAGAGACGGTGCCTGTCGAGGACACCATCACCGAAGGTGGGATTCGCATGAAGATCGAAAACACGATCCGGCTGACGCCCGCGCCGATTTCTGCTCATCATCCTTTTCTCAAAGCGCTCAGGCTGAACAACGGGGATCTCATCGTTAACTGTCCGCTTTCCGGGGAAACACACAGGGATTACGACCCGGACAAGCAAGTGATTTATGAGAGAAAGGAGCCCATGTCCCTGCAATATGGGAACAGCATGATTCAACTATCCGACGGGAAAATACTCTGCGCTGGGCAGATCGATAGATTGGATATGATCCTGAAGGGGCAAACGTTCATGAAAGGCTGCTCCTACGGACTCCAGTTCCGCACGTCAGCAGACCGTGGCAAGACATGGCAGGAGGCTGGACAGTTCAGCTTTCGGAATCTTGGCAGCGAACTGGACAAGCAGGGCGATAACGCGATTGACGGCTATGGGGAACCCTGGCTTCTGAGGGCTGCCAACGGTGATCTGCTGGTATTCGTGAGAGTAGTGAAGTTCCTCCGCACCGGAGAAACAGTTCATCGTCCGAAATATCCTCCCGTCAAGGTGGCGCGATCCAAGGACGAAGGGAAAACATGGTCAGAACCCATCGAGGTGCATCCGACGGGCGTGATGCCGGTGGCGACGTTGCTGGATAACGGAATCATCGTGGCCTTCACGGGCCGTGGCGGCAATCGAGTGGCTGCCAGCCGGGACAATGGCCTCACATGGCATTGTCACCATAACCTCATGTTTACGGGCCAATCCCCCAATTTTAGCGGCCACAATGCCATTGTTCCCGTGGGCGGAGGGCGCGCCCTCTTGATCTATACCCACAATCACAGCCACCCCGACAATGAGGAAGGTTTCAGGGAGGGCAACCGATATGGCGCTGAGTTGATTGGAACTTTCGTGTCTTTCAGTGGGGATGTCCGCTGAGCCCCCCTGTCACCGTAGCAGCCATTCGCCAAACAACCACACTCTCATGAAACACACCCTCACACTCCTCACCGCCCTGCTGCTGGCCCCGCTGGCCGCGCTGCCCGCTGCCAGCGCAGAACCGCCGCCTCGGGCCGGACTGCGAGCGGTTCCATTCAACCAAGTCATCGTTGCCGATGCCTTCTGGTCCCCGCGGCTGGAAGCGCTTCAGAAAGTGACCATCCCCGGCCTGCTGGATCTGGCGGAGAAGGAAGGGAAGATTGACAACTTCGCCATCATCGCCGGACGCAAGCCGGGCAAAATCAGCCTCCACAACTGCGGCGACTCGGACGTTTACAAGCTCATCGAAGCCGCGGCCTACACGCTGGCGTGGCGGCGCGACCCGGCGCTGGAAAAGCGCATAGACGACATCGTCGAGCTCATCGCTGCCGCCCAAGACAAGGACGGTTACCTCAATACCCAATTCGCGTTTCCGCTGGAACACCCGGCCAGCCCGCCCGCAAACGCGCCGCACGTCAAGCGCTTCGGTTACGGGCCGGCCGATCGGTGGAAGAGCACGTTTGCGTCCTGGCCGAAAGGCGAAGGTCAAATGTATTGCGCCGGACACCTCTTCGAGGCGGCGGCGGCCTACTATCGCGCCACGGGCAAACGTGCGTTACTCGATGCCGCCGTCAAGTTTGCCGACCATGTCTATCGCCGGTTTCCCCCGGGCCAGCCGATCGACTACGCCGACCACCCGCAAATCGAGATCGGCCTGATGAAACTATTCGAGGTGACCGGCGACCGCCGCTACCTCGAACTGGCGAATCACTTGGCGCGAAACGGCAATTTCGCGCGGCCGCGGGACCTCGGCGACGGCGAGAACCGCAAGCCGCTGGCCGAGCAGCGTAAAGCCTGGGGCCACGCGGTCCGGATCAACTACATCTACTCCGGCGCGACGGATGTCTGCCGCTACAGCGACCAGCCCGACCTGCGCGAGGCGCTCGACAGCCTGTGGCACAGCATCGTGGACCGCCGCATCTACGTGCATGGCGGAGTGGGCGGCCCGGCGGATGCAGAGCAACTCGCCGACGATTGGATTCTCGACCCAGCCGGCACCTACAGCGAATGCTGCGCGAACATCGCGCACGGCCAGTGGAACCACGCGCTCAACCTGCTCCAGGCCGACGCGCGCTTCGCCGATCTCGTCGAAATCGAGGCCTACAACGGCGCCCTGTCCGGCATCAGCCTCGAGGGCAACAAATTCTTTTACTCGAACCTCCTCTCGGTTGGCGCCAAGGGACGCGCCAATCAATTCAGCGGCGTGCGCAGCC
>JAPLKX010000481.1 GCA_026387845.1 Candidatus Hydrogenedentota bacterium
GTGGCGGCTCCGCGACCTGCGCGATTTGTTCAACGTTGCTGGTTCCGTTGGCCGCAATTACGGGCGCGGCAATGATGTTTCATTCGGATCTTTTCGTGCCGGCGAATCTTCATCCTGCTCGAATGTTTGCGCCGCTTTACCTGATTTTCTACCCCATTGGCCTGCTGCCCGAAACGGCGTACACGTTCCACCGCTACCCCCGGCTTGGCTGGCTTGCGGCCGTGGTTGTCCTGATCATCGTCGCGTTGATGTACAAAAAGGCGCGGCGGCCGGCGATCCTGTTTGGGTTGGCGTCGATGGCGGGGATGCGCCTGTTCCAGGGCGGCGATTTTGTCAATCCGGTGCATATGCTCGGCGGCGGGAAGCTGCTAGTGCCGAACGCGTTGTTCAACGTGGCGCTCGTGGCGCTCTTTTACAGAATTGCGGAACACCCCAAATGGCGCAGGCCCATTATCATGATGACGACCCTGCTGGCGGTGGTTTTCTTTGCGATGCAGATTATGTTCATCGCGCACTGGCGCGAGGCCTCACGCATCATAGATAAGTTCCAGACAGGCGTTGCGTTGAGCGCCACGCCCGTGGGCCTGATTCCGGATTACCGCGCTTACCGCGGCGCGCCTGTCGGCTTGTCGGAGGCCATCTCTTACGATACGCCGTTCAGCAAACAGATCGAGCACGTGTCCCTGCTGCCGCTCGATTACGTGCCGCCGGGCGAGCATTATGTCCAGGTGCAGGTGACGGAGCAGCCGGCGGAAGCGATCACGTGTCGCGTCGAGGCGAGCCCGCTGGTCAAGGTTGTGCCGTGGCCGTTCGACCTGCTCGAGCCCGGCGCCGTAGTCCGCACACCCGGCGCAGCAATCGAAGTCGGCGAGTTGAATCCAACCAGCGCGGTGTTCCACATCCGGCCGGAGGTCGGGCCGCGGTCGCTTATAGACGTCCGAGGCGCGACGTTGCCGGCCACTCCAGGCGCTGCGCCCGCGCCGGCGCCCGCCGCCGTGCTGCCCGCCGCGGGCGAGCCTGAGAAAGGAACTGAAATGGAAACAGCCGATACCAGTGGGCTCACGCCCGAGCAGCAGCAGTTGCTGGAGAGGGCGGGTTGGCGCGACAGGGCCGGGGCAGGCCGGGCGGTCTGGGTGTCTATTGCGGATCAGACGTTGCGCATCATCGAGAACGGCGCGGTGATTTGGCAAGCGAAATGTTCCACTGCGGAAAAAGGCGCCGGTTTCAAGCTCAACAGCAATCAGACACCGCTGGGGTGGCATTCGGTTGCCGAAAAAGTGGGCGAGGGCGAACCGTGGGGCCGGGTGTTTCGGGAGAAACGCGCCTCGCGCAAGATCTGGAAGCCTGGAGAAAACACCAAGAAGGACCTGGTGCTGACGCGGGTGCTGGCGCTCACCGGTGAAGAGCCCGGGGTAAACAAAGGCGGCGGCGTCGATTCGTACGCGCGGAGCATCTATATCCATGGGACGAACGACGAAGGCCGGATTGGCACACCTGCCTCGCATGGCTGCGTCCGCCTCACCAATGATGACGTGATCAAGGCGTTTGATTTGATCCCGCAGGGCGCGCCGGTCCTTATCACAGAGTAACGTTGGCCGTCTGCAGGCTGTAGCCAAAAAAAAAGTCCGAATCGGAATTCGGACCTACCTTGTCACGAATGCCGCGAAAGCAAGACTAAAACTGTAGGTCCCATTTCCGAATGGGACGGATCGTCGGCCAGAGATCCGCAATCAATTACCGGTTGCTTTCGTGGAGGCCCATCGATACCCAGAAGATGCGGCCGACGGTTCTTGCGGGCAGTGTGGGGTTGAGCAGTCGGGCCAGGCTCATATCGAGGGGTTTGCTGTCCCTGCACACGTAGCGGCTTGCAACGCCGCAACCGAATCCCAACACGCCGGCCATGATGAAACAGAACCGGTATCCCCACATGCCCCAATGGTCGATGGCGAGCCCCGCCAGGATAGGGGTGATTCCCAAAGCCATCGACGTGCCGACGGTAAAGATGTTTGTGTATCCGATCCGGTCTTGAGCGGCGACGCAGTTGAACATGGCGCGGTGTGTGGCCATCCACATGGCCCCGTTGAACGTGGCGGCCAGGATGAATACGGGGTACAGCGCGTACCGCGTAGCGGCGAGGCCCGGTATCAAGGCGAGCGCGCCCATCGCGGCAAGCGTATGGCCGGTCAGCGTCAGGAAAACAGTGGACCCGCTTCCGCTGTGTTCAGTGAACCGGCCCCAGTAGCGGATGGTAAACATGATGCCGACGCTGCCGAGCGCCATAATGTACATCACTTCTTCCGGCGACAGCCCGACCGCATCTTTAAGGAACATCACGCCCGCCGAGCCAAACCATGACGTGGCCGAAAAACAAAGGGCTGCATTGATTACGAACCACATGTACGATCGGTCTTTTAACGCGCGCCGATAGCTCTCGAACCCCTGGTTGATCGTGAGTTCGGCGTTAACGGCGAGGCCGCCGGGCACCCGGGCCATCCAAGTGAGGCTGAACATGCCTGAGGCAATCCCGATGGCGTAAATAATCAGGAACCGCCCCAGGCTTGGGTTGTTCCGCAGAATGAGGCCCTGGCCAATCATGACGGCGACGTTCAGGAATTGGCCGACCGCTCCTTCGGCACTGAAATAGGCCGCGCGCTGGTTTTCGGGGACGACCTCGTGCAGCCATGGAAACCAGCCGCCGGCGCCCAGCGCCCGCATCAGGCAGAACCCGAACGTCGCCGCCATCAATACCCACCAGCCGCTGTGAAGACCGTAGTGATACATTGCCCACGGCATCAGGAAAACCACGCAGGAGATCAGGTTGCGCAGCATCCAGGCCGTGAACATGACCCGTTTCGGGCCGAGCCGCAGCACCAACTGGCCCGTCACCAGCACCAGCACCATCGACAGCGGCATGAACGAAATCAGGAAACCGACGTAGGACGGGGGCATGTCGATTTTCCGCGCCAGCAACACCAGCGCCGGGCCGACAATGCACTGCCACGAGACCACGTTGAACACGATGAAAAAGAGGAACCGGCGTGGACCCGCCGCGAGTTCCTGAAGATTCGAGAAAATCCGTATACGCCCGCCCCGAAAACGGGCCTTCTTGCCAACTCCCACTACGTCATTCATCTTTTCTTATACGCCGGATACAACACGGCCTATTCCGTGCGCGGGGACGCGCAACGTCGATCGGAATGAAACCGGGGGCTACAAAAACAGAATTGGCCTGCATAATACTCCAATCCGTGCTGGGAACAAAAAGTTTCGCGCCCGCCAGATAATAAGACAGATCGGACGGATCGGACGGATCGGTCGCTTTACCAACTCCCTGACTCATGGTTTATTAAACTACGGGCATATGCGCACGACTGCGGCATCCGGATCTCGAGCGTGTTCACCGCACACCGCGAACTCGGCGGGTTTTTCTACGACAGCCCCGAGTTCGAAGCCGTGGTTCACAACAACTTCAAGCGGCTGATGGAAGTGGGCGCCCTTGTGGGGGCCGACTGCGTTGGGTCCAACCCCGGCGCGGCCCTGCGCGACCAGTTGCACATCAAGGAGCGCGGAATCAGCCGGTACCTCGCGCACATGAAGGACATGATGGCCTACGCCCATGCGTGCGGGCTTCGGGCGCTTACGATCGAGCCGATGTCGTGCCTGGCGGAGCCGCCCACCACGCCCGACGAAATCCGGGCGATGGCAGGCGAGCTTGATGAGCATCACCGGGCGCATCGCGACACCGTCCCGGTCCGATACTGTACGGACATTGCGCACGGCTACGCCGACGCCCGCGGCAACGTCGTCCACACCCATATGGAATTGCTCGAAGCGAGCCTGCCGTGGTTGCAGGAGTTGCACCTGAAGAACACGGACGCGATTTTCCAGTCGACGTTTGGGTTCAGCGATCCCGAGCGCGCCCGCGGGATCGTTCAGTTGCCCGACGTGGTCCGGTTGCTCGTAGAAAAGGCCGGCCTGATTCCTGTGGATACGCTGATCGGCTATCTCGAGATCGGCGGGCCGAAGCTGGGCAGGGATTACAGCGACCAACAACTCGAAACCCAACTGCGCGAATCGCTCGAGTACGTGAAGGAAACTTTCAAATGTTAGCCGCCGTTTACGAAGGTCCCGATCAACTCAACCTGAAAACCGTTTCCGATCCTCAAGTCACGGACGATTCGGCGATCCTGCGGGTCGAGTCGGTCGCCGTATGCGGGTCGGACCTGCGGATTCTCCACCATGGCAACCCGCGCGTTGTTCCGCCGGCGATTATTGGCCACGAGATAGCGGGCGTGGTTGTTGCAGCGGGGCGGAGCGTCACGCGCGTGAAGGAAGGCGACCGGGTAGCGCTCGGGGCGGACGTGCCGTGCGGCCAATGCCGGTGGTGCCGCGACGGGTTGGGCAACAACTGCGCCGTCAACTACGCGATCGGCTACCAGATCCCGGGCGGGTTCGCTCAGTACATGAGGCTGCCGCGGCTTGTCCTCGAGGAAGGGCCGGTGACTCCGTTCTCGAACTCGGTGAGTTTTGATGAGGCGGCGCTGGCCGAACCGCTGGCGTGCGCCATCAACGGGCTCGAACTGGCGCTGATGGGCCTCGGCAAAAGCGTGGCCATCATCGGGCTCGGCCCGATCGGCTGCATGATGATCGACCTGGCGCGGGTGATGGGCGCGACCAGGGTCATTGCGGCCCAAAGAAGCAAGCTTAGAATGGAGATCGCAAAAACCTACGGTGCAGACGTCTACATCGCCACCGAAGAAGAAGACGTCGTGGCGCGGTGCAGAGAAGAAACCGGCGGGGAAGGCCCCGACATCGTGGTCACGACGTGCGGATCGGTGGAGGCGCACGAACAGGCGATCGCGATGGTGGCGCACCGGGGCTGTGTCAACCTGTTCGGCGGCCTCGGGAAAGACGCGCGGCCGATGTCGGTGCTGTCGAACACCATCCACTATAAGGAATGTTTCGTCACCGGCTCGCACGGCAGTGTTCCCAGGCAGCACGAGCTCGCCGTCAGGCTCATCGAGAACAAGATGGTCAGGGTAAGCCCGCTGATCACCCACACGTTCCCGCTGAGCAAGATTCACGACGCCTTTCAAACCATGGAAACGCGCGCCGGCATGAAGATCGTCGTGCATCCGCAGGAATAAGCCGTCCCTGCCGTCCGCCTCTCAGACACAACACGTGTAGTGCCTCCATTTCACAATTCTATTGACATATGGATCAGGTGCTGCTACGCTCACATTCGTCGCTGGCATGAGTCCCATAACACTTGGGAAGCCAGATCAACAAGCAAAAAGAAAGGGGGTTAAGCGAATTATGACCCGGCTAAGCCCTGTGGTGTTGATCGCAATTGTAGCGATGTTTTTTGTGCAGACGGGACATGCGGAACTACCCAGTGCAAAGACATTGGCAGAAAACTACCGCAAGGGCCAATCTTGGCAGAACTTGTACTCAATGCATGTTCAGAGAGT
>JAPLKX010000045.1 GCA_026387845.1 Candidatus Hydrogenedentota bacterium
AAGAAGCCCTCCTGGCCGGCGAAGACGAGCAGATCATGCGGTTCGGCGTGCTGATGTACAACCGGCTTACGGCCATTGCGCGCCGCGGACGCCTGCTCACCGTCGGGCCCGAGCGCGTGTTCGGGTATCTCTGGGGCCTGCTGGTCGAAATCTACAACCTTAAGCTGATCATCACCGGGCGGCTGAACGGGATCGACGCCGATCTCCTCAGGCGCCGGCTTCGGGAAGCGTATGTCTAGAGCGATAGCCGTAGGCGAAAAAACGTTCATACTCGGGTTCAAAGGCGTCGGGTTCGAGATCGAGCCGGCGGATAACGCCGAGGCGGTGGGCACGATCCTTGGCTCGTTGTCGCGCGAGCGCAATATCGGGCTCGTCCTGCTCACCGAAACCATGGCCGCGGAAAACCCCGAGGCCGTGGCTAATTTCCGGGAAACAAACCCCGGCGCCATCCTCACCGTCATTCCGACGCACAAAGGAAGCACCCGCGCAAGTTTCCAGGAAATGAGGAAGACCGTCGAGCGTTCCATCGGCGTGGATATGCTCGGAAAGGACTAATTAAATCGGCCGGGGATGGCCCGGCCTTACCGGACAGGGCGTAAAGATGAGCAAGATTCAAGGCGAGGTAGTCAAGGTATCGGGACCGCTGGTGGTTGCGCGCGGATTGACCGGCTCGCGCATGTACGAAATGGTGCGCGTGGGCGAGGCGCGCCTTTTCGGCGAGATCATCGAAATCCGCGGTAACGAATATTCCATCCAGGTCTACGAAGAGACCGAAGGCATCGGGCCCGGCCAGCCCGTGTTTCCTACCGGCGAGAGCCTTAGCGTCGAACTCGGGCCGGGGCTGATCCGATCCATCTACGACGGCGTACAGCGGCCCCTCGACGCACTCTACTGCGATTTCGGCGACTATATCGTCCGCGGCGCCGAACGTCCCGCACTCGACAGGGCCAAACAGTGGGACTTCGTGCCAACAAAAAAGGCCGGCGACGAAGTCGTCGGCGGCGACGTCATCGGCGCCGTCAAGGAAAGCAAGCTGGTCACCCACAGAATCATGGTGCCGGCCGGCGTCAAGGGCAAACTCGCCAAGATCGCCCCCGTCACCGGCAACGTCGACACCGAGGTCGCCGTCGTCGACACCCCCAACGGCCGCGTCCCGCTCACCATGGTTCAGCGCTGGCCGGTGCGCCAGGGCCGGCCCGTAAAACGCAAGATGCCACCCGTCGTGCCGATGGTGACGGGCCAGCGCGTGATCGACATGTTCTTCCCGCTGGCCAAGGGCGGCACCGCCTGCGTGCCCGGCCCGTTCGGCAGCGGCAAAACCGTCGTCCAGCACCAACTCGCACGGTGGTCCGACACCGACATCGTCGTGTACGTGGGCTGCGGCGAGCGCGGAAACGAAATGACCGACGTGCTCATGGAGTTCCCCGAACTCAAAGACCCCAAGTCCGGCGAGCCCCTCATGGAACGCACGGTGCTCGTCGCCAACACCTCCAACATGCCCGTGGCCGCACGAGAAGCCAG
>JAPLKX010000186.1 GCA_026387845.1 Candidatus Hydrogenedentota bacterium
AGAAAGGAGGATGTTATGAATGCATTAGTGGCCGTGCGATCGAACGCAACGGGCCTTCAAAATCTGCCGCGGCAGCAGCGCGTGGAAGCCGCGCGCCAGGTGTCGTCCAATGTTATAGCCAAAGCCAGGGCCGTTGCCAAAGCCAATGCCAATGCCGTAGCGCAAAAAGACGGCGCCACCGTCAGCGAGAACGCGTATGGCGAGCGCGTGGTGAACAATGAACTGGGCCGGGACGCGTTCCTCCAGTTGCTGGTGTTGCAGATGCAAAACCAGGACCCCCTTGAACCCGTGGATAACACCGAAATGATCGCGCAACTCGCCCAGTTCAGCGCGCTCGAGCAGATGACCGAACTCAACGACGGGTTCGGGCAAATGAGCGCCGACTTCGGCCAGCTCAGCTTCATCACGGCGGGCAACCTCGTCGGGCATACCGTGTCGGGGCTGGACGCCAACGGCATCCTGAGGGAAGGCGCCGTTGAACGCGCCATTTACGAACGGGGAGTTGTGTATCTCGAGGTGGCCGGCGAACTGGTGCCCTTGGCCAACCTTACCAAAGTCGAATAGTTAAGACGCGTAACCGCTCCGTTGTTCGCGCAACGAGCAGAAGCATAAGGAGGAATCACATGGGATCGGCAATGTATACGGGCGTGACCGGCCTTCTGGCCCACCAACGCCGGATGGACGTGGTCGCCAATAACATCGCCAACGTCAATACGACCGGGTTCCGCAGCGCCCGCGTTCAGTTTCAAGACCTGTTCTCGCAGACGCTGCAGGGCGGCAGCGGGCCCGTGGGCAATTTCGGCGGCACCAACCCGTTGCAGGTTGGCCTCGGCGTCGGGATCGGCAGTATCGACACCGACTTCGGCCAGGGCCCCCTGTTCTCGACGGGCGTGTCGTCCGACCTCGCCATCCAGGGCAGCGGCTTTTTCGTCGTGGGCTTGGGCAGCGAGAATTTCTACACGCGCGACGGCACGTTTTCGCTCAACTCGCTCGGCCAGCTCACCGACCCGGCTACCGGCATGCACGTCCGCGGATACATGGCCGACCCCAACGGCGTTGTCCCGCTGGACACGCCCCTCACCGACCTGAGCGTGCCCGTGGGCAGTGCGGCCATCGTGCGCGCCACCGAATCAGCATCGCTCGCCGGCAACCTCGATGCGTCTTTCACCACCGGCGCCACTATCGAGCGCACCATCCGCGTGTACGACAGCCTCGGCACGCCCAGGGACATCCAGCTCACCTTTACCCAGCACGACCAGGTCGACGACGGCGGCACCATGTACAACGCCTGGCTGTGGTCCGCCTCCTACGACGGCGCCGACGTCACCAATGTACCCGTGGGCGATTCGGGCGTGCTCCTGTTCAACACCGACGGCGCATTCCATGCCGAAGGCGCCCTCAACACCGGCACGGGCACGTTCACCTCGCGGGCGGCGCTCCCCTCGCAAAACCAGATCAGCGTCGCGTCGGTCGGCGTGGGCGGGGCACAGCCGGTTCTGCCGTTCGAGTTCGCCCTCAACTTCAATTACGTGACCGACCTCGACCAGGCCAGCGACATCACCGTCACCAGCCAGGACGGGTTCCCCCGCGGCACCCTCCAGTCGTTCAGCATCGGCGGGAACGGCATCATCAGCGGCACCTTCTCGAACGGGCTTACCCAAGTCCTTGGCCAAATCGCCCTCGCCAGCTTCAGCAACGTCGGCGGCCTCGCACGCCGCGGCGACAATATGTTCGCCGAAACCACCGCGTCCGGCGTGCCCCAGGTCGGACGGCCGCAAACCGGCGGCCGCGGCAGCGTGTCCGGCGGCGTACTCGAAGGCTCGAACGTCGACCTCGGCTCGCAGTTCAGCAACATGATCGTCACCCAGCGTGGATTCCAGGCCAACGCCCGGATCATTTCCGCGGCCGACGTCATGCTCCAGGAAGCAGTCAATCTCGTGCGGTAACGGCCGATAGCGGCTCGCCCGCGGCTGGTTTTTGAATCCGGCCGCGGGCGATTCTCCGGGTGGATCGGAACGCATAATAGTGGTCGATTTGTGAACAGTTTTCTGGTAATCTTGCCGCAGCCGGAGAGGATAGCGCCACGCTCAATCCGGCGCGGCACACCCGGCCACGGGGCTCGACGCCGCGGGGCACCGTTGCCGCGGGCCGTCACCAGCCACAAGTCGGAAGGACAGTAGAAAACCGAGCCTATGGATATCGCAACAATAGTAGGGCTGATTTCGGGCGTCGGCCTTGTGGTGGTCACCATTCTGATGGGGGGTGACGCCTACATTTTCTGGAACGCGCCTTCGGCGGTGTTGGTGATCGGGGGCACCTTGGCGTCGACACTGCTGAACTATCCCGTCAGCGACGTGCTCAGCGTCCTCGCCACCGTAAAAAACACTTTCGTGCACAAAGCGCCCTCGTCGGAGTCGCTCATCGAGAAATTGGTGGCGTTTGCCACGGTGGCCCGCAGAGAAGGCATCCTGGCGCTCGAAAGCCACGCCAAAAACTCCGGCGACGAGTTCCTCGAAAAAAGTATCCAATTGGCCATCGACGGGACGGCGCCCGAACTCATCAAAGACATCCTCACCACGGAAATCGCCTTCATGGAAGACCGCCACGCGCTGGGGCAGTCGGTGCTGGTGGCGATGGGCACCTACGCCCCGGCGTTCGGCATGATTGGCACGCTGATCGGGCTGGTCCAGATGCTGACCACCATGGAAGACCCCTCCCAGATCGGCGCCGGCATGGCCGTGGCCATCCTCACTACCCTCTATGGGGCGCTGATAGCCAACGTGCTCTGCCTTCCGGCGGCCGGCAAGCTCAAGGTGCGGACCGCCAACGAGTTGCTCGGCAAGGAAATCATCATTGAAGGCATCCTGTCCATTCAGTCCGGCGACAACCCCCGCGTCGTCGAGCAGAAGCTGAAATCGTTCGTTTCCCCGGCTATTCGGGCGAACGTCAAGACGAAGAAGTAACATGGCCAGGACAAGAAAAAAAGCCGACGACGGCCCCAGCGTACCCGCCTGGATAATTACATACGGCGATATGATGTCGCTGCTGCTCACCTTCTTCATCCTGCTCGCGGCGTTTTCTACGCCCAATAAGAAGGATTTCACCGCGGCCATGATGTCGCTCCAGGGGGCGTTTGGCGTTCTACCCAGATTCAGCGGGCTGATGACGCTCATTCAGCGGCCCCAGCGGAAGCAGGCCGAGCAGGCCGAACGATTGGCCCGCCAACTCCAGCGCGAAATGCAGGTCATGGGCAAGGACAAAGACATCGAGGTACAGTACGACAAAGAAGGCGGCCTCAAAATCGTCATGCCCAACCAAGTCTTGTTCGATACCGCCAAGGCCGATTTAAAACCCGAGGTGTTCCCCATAATCGATGTGGTGGCCAACCTGCTCGGGGAACTCGGCGGCGTCATGTTCGAAGTACGCGGGCACACCGACAGCCGGCCGCTGATGAGTTCGGGCCGGTTCAGGGACAACTACGACCTCAGCTATGCGCGCGCCGATGTTGTGGCACGCCGGCTGAACTCCGTCGCACATATCCCGCTCGAACAGTTCGAGATCGTCTCCTGCGGCCCCAGCCAGCCCGTTGCACCCAACGACACCGAAGAAGGCATGCAGAAAAACCGCCGCGTTGAAATTTTTGTGCGCCCCGTCGCCGATAGTAGTAAGATGGATGAACTCAAGGATCGCATCGACGCCGTTGACAAGGCCGGTGCGACCCCGGGAAGTTGACAGGAGAAAGCCGCCGTATGCCGGAAGAAAAAGCGCCGGAATCCGTCGCTGCAAAACCGTCCAGGAAACTGTTTGGTTTGGTTGTCGCAGCCATTGTGTTGGTGGTCGCGGCAGCCGGCGGCCTTGCCACCTACAAGTTGGTGGTTGGCCCGATGTTCGCAGCGCCCGATGCCCCGCCACCCGACATGGCAAACGATGCCATACCTCCCACGGCCGTCGCCTTCGATTTCGACGAGACGCAGGTGGGCGTCCGACAGGACGATCCCGCGGCCTCCGCCAGCGTCCTCATGTACTCGGTCTCGTTTATTTGCGCCAACCCACAGACCCAACTGCTCATCGACAAGAATAAGCAGTGGTTTGTGTCAAAAGTCGCCGAACTTCACCGGAATCGAACCAAGGCCGAGTTGAACGACCCGCAGGTCGAGAAGGAAATCACGCGGCTGGCACTCGAAGAGGCCAACAGCCTGCTGAGGCGGCTGCAGGAAAAACCCGACCCCGCCATTCGGGTCATCGAGGTGCTTCACCTCAAGTTTTCGGTGTTTGACCTATGAGCGAATCCCGCGCGATCGATACGCCCAACCACGAGTTCAACGAAGTCATTCAGGGGAAGATCGTCCCTTTCGAGAAACTGGCCGTCGACAACCTCAAGAGCGTCCGGCTGACAATCACTGCCGACCTGGGTCAGGCGGCCATGCTTGTCCGCGAGGTGCTCGACCTCAAGCAGGGCTCGATCGTTCCGCTGGACAAAGTGGCCGGCGAAATGACCGACATCTACGTCAACGGCATCCCGTTGGCCAAAGGCGAGGTGGTAGTCATCGCCGACTCGCTCCATGTGCGCGTCGGCGAGATATTCGGCGTGGCCGCATCCGAAAAGGAAGCCGAGGATGAGTAGGCGTTGCGCGCTGGCTTTGGCGCTGGCGCTGGCGCCGCTGGCCGCATTCGCGCAGCCCGCCGCCCCTCTGTCCACCCCGCCGGCTGACACTCCCGCCCAGCCCGCCCCCACTATAGACGTCGCCTATCCCGCCCAGGAAGGCGCCACGGCACCCGCCGCGCCCGACCTTGTCCAGCAGAAGATCCAGCAGGTGAACCTGGCCCTCGAAAACCTGGCCAACACAACCCCGCCCATCGCCGCCGCCCAGACGCAGCCGGCGGAGTGGTCGCCGCTCCAGAAGACGCTGCGGGCCTTATTCGGGCTGTTGGCGGCGCTGGCGCTGCTGTTCCTGCTGGGCTACCTGGCCAAACGCTATGGCAAGAACACCCCGCTGTTTGCCGGCGGCGACCTCGCCAAGCTGATGGGAAAAGTCTATTTGTCGCCGCGGGCCAGCCTGCATTTTGTCAGGACGGGCGGGCGCATCCTGGTGCTGGGCGTGACGCCCAACTCAATCTCAGCCGTTGCCGAATTCGATTCCGATTCATTCGAGCCGATAAGCGCCGAATCTTCTGCCGCAAAACCATCGTCACCCGCCGCCCCCGGCACGCCGTCCGAAACCGAATCGTTCCTGGCCCAGTTCAAGGCCAGTCTCGAAAGCATCGCGCACGCGACCCCGTCCCAAAATCCCGAACAGGACGACACGGAAATCGCCGCGTTGCGCGAGGACGTCCAGCGGCTGCAACGTTACTTGCAGGAATCGGTGCGAGGTGGGGAAAACCCGTAAGGCCATACTCCTCGTCGCGGGGGGAATGCTGTTGATGTCGGCGTGCGCGGTCGCGCAGGCCGTCCCCGCCCCGTCCGTGCCCGCCCCCCCCACTCCCACCGTGGACAACGCGGTGATCCGCAACGTCCAGAACTTCATCGCACCCCAGCAGATCTCGACCTCGCTGTCGATCGTCCTGCTGGTGACGGTACTGTCGCTGGCGCCCGCCATACTCGTGATGACGACTTCGTTCACGCGCATCATCGTCGTCCTGGGTTTCCTCCGCCAGGCCATGGCCACCCAGCAGTCCCCGCCCAACCAGGTCCTGATCGGGCTGGCGCTGTTCCTGACGTTTTTCATCATGGCGCCGACCTACCAGGAGGTCAACCAGAAAGCCATCCAGCCGTACATCCGCGGCGAGATCACATCCCAGCAAGAAGTCATGACGGCCGCGCTCGAACCCATCCGCACGTTCATGTTCAAGCAGGTCAACCCGCGCGACCTCGCCCTATTCATCGAAATTGCCAAACTGCCCCGGCCAAACACCCCCGACGACGTCCCCACCCTCGTTCTGGTGCCGGGATTCATCCTCAGCGAATTGAGAATCGCCTTCCAGATCGGTTTCCTGATCTACATCCCCTTCCTCATCATCGACATGGTCGTCGCCAGCACCCTGATGGCCATGGGCATGCTCATGCTGCCACCCGTGTTTGTCTCGCTCCCCTTCAAAATCATCATGTTCGTCCTAGCCGACGGCTGGCGCCTCATGCTCGAAAGCCTCGTCCAAAGCTTCCAATAACCCCTTGGGACGCCCCCGCCGCGCTTCCCAGCGCGCTTTGTAGGGGGTATCCCACTTCTTCCCTGCTGGCTTCAAGAATGAACCTTGCTCTATAATCCTGTAATGAGCCAAATGGACCCATATCAATCCCTCCGTGAGCACATGGAAGATTTGGAAGACCTGCTCGATCTTCGAAATGCCAAAGCGGAAGAAGGCGGCGCCCCCAGCGTCGATCTTGACGAATTGACGCGGAGCGACGACTGATCGCCACTTTCCCCTTCTTGTTATGGGACGATTGGAACACTTGTGGCATTTCCCGAGATTTCTCTGCGCCTCTGCATTGGTTAAAGCAACCCAACCGCAAGTTTCTTCCTCCAGACTCCAGACTCGAGATTCCGGACTTTCCCTCGACTTTTCCCGCGGTTCCGCGTAGACTGGACGTGGCGACATCTCCAGAGGCCGGGTAAGAACCCGGGCGTGGACTGCAAAGGACGCGGAGAACATGAGCAACGATACGATCAAAAAGGTCCTGATAGGCGTGGTGGCGCTGGTAATCCTCATCCCCCTGCTGCCCAAGCTCGCCCAGCTTATGCCCGAGCCCGTGACGCTTGACGCCGTCGAGCCCGCATTCACCAACGCCAGCCTCGCCGTCAGCGACGTCGTTAAATCCGACAACCCCGGCCTCGGCGCCGTTGAAGGCATCTCCATGACGGTCAACGGCACCAGCGTCGTCGTCTACAAATTCGACGACGAAGGTAAAATCGCCACCCAGCTCGAATACCAGAAACCCGACGCCGGCTCCGCCATCGTCGAAACCTGGAACCTCAGCGAGTCGCTTGGCGCAGCAAAACCCAAAAACCGGCCAAGCAGCGCCGCACGCAACGGAATGTTCATGATCACCGCCACCGGCGAAGACAAAACGCTGAACTCCAAGATCGTGCAGATCTTTAAGGGCCTATAGGACCCATAGGACGTATAAGACCTATAGGGCGCATAAAGGCAGCCAGCTTTTTCACAAATCCGCGGGCGGGCTATCGCTCACGACGAGCAGGTGTGGCAAGAAGAACTCGAGCTTGGAACCGGAACGTTTGACGATGCCTTCAAGTTCCATAAAGGCTAGCGTTCCGGATTCGGGGCTCAACATTCTCACCGTGCCTGTTTCGAGGGATTGTATAAGAATGCCGGCTGCCGTCGAGTCTGTCGAAGGTGCGCCGAGGGTGTTCTTGACGAAATCGGTGATATCGTATAGTCCGCTGCCATCCATCTGGGAGACGTTTGGCTGAAGGCTAACGTTGAAGGCAGCGCCGACTTCTGCATTCCACTCACTGCCCGTCCACGTCTTCATTTGGCCTGAACCGACTCCGGGGCAAGCGAAGACAAAGCGGCTGCCGGCGGGGTAATTGTTCTGGTCCTGGGACAAGTCGGGAAACTTAAAGACCGCCGCAGCGTTTGGACCGCCAACCATTTCGACTTCGTCCTTGACCAGATTTGGCTGTACTGTCAGCGTGGCCTTGCCGTCGGTTTCATTTACGGATGCGGTAAGAGAATCGGCAAGTGGAATGGCGTCCAGCAAATACCAATCAAAAGACTGCCAGTACAACTTGTTTATTTCTTTTGCGTCCGGCCAGTTGGTTTCCAACGTGTACCTTTGCACCCATTTGGCCGCACGTTCCAACTGCTCGTCCGTTACGCGAAGCGTGAGGGTGTCACCGCTGTGCTCAAGCGGCGCGTAATTGGGCGTGCTGCCACGTCCGCGGTCGTCGCTGGAGGTGATTATGCCTCCTCCATCAGGAAATCTGAAGAACAGGCTGACGTCGTCGCGGACAGGCTCTATTGCTACTTTGCCCGGCGGCAAAAGGACCGTGGGAAACGGGCCTGCAAATTTCAGGTCCATGGAGATATCGTTGCTGCTGTGATAGCTTGTGTCCGGCAATTCGTAGCACCCCTCATTGCCTACCCAGACCGATCTTCTACTTTCCCACACGAGGCCGGCGATCCGGTCGGAGATCCCGATTCGGGCCCTTGCCAGGACACGGTCGTTCGGGAACGGAATAGGGCGGTCGAGCTTGCATTTGACGGGGACGGGTTCGTAGTTGGGTGCGACCACCATCAGCGAGTTTCCAACACCGGCAAGGATGCTGTGGTTGATGTCGGCGGCCATGCCCGATTTTGGGTCAGAAACGGTGATGTCGTATTGGCCTTGAGGAAGTGGCGAGAACCGGGCGTGGCCCTCGGCGTCGGTTTTCAGCTTGACGGACGCCATGTTTTTGCCGTTCAGAAAGCCGGACAACTCCACCTCGGCGCCGGCGGCGGGAGGTCCGGTTTCTGTGCCGCGGCGGACCTCGACGTCGAGCGTCTCGCCGACGGGCGCGGGCGGCTGGCTTAGTCCTTTCAGCGCCTCGATCAACTGCACCTGCGTGACCTGCATTTGCTTCATGCTGTTTACCACCAGCACCGCGACAAGCACTACCACGATTGCACTCACCGCCGCGATTCCCGTATGGATCCAGTCTCGCATGACTTTCTCCTTCATTGCGTCCCACCAGAGCTTGCGCGCCACCGCGTCCGGATTGCCGAACCGCTCGATGGCCCGCTGCCACGCCCCCTCGTGAGTCCGCCCGTGTTTGACCACCTCGTCTTCGGCCGCCAACGCCAAGTGGTCCGCCAACTCGTCGATAATGTTCTGGCGAAGGTTCTCCGGCTCCGCCCGGTGTCGCGACGGAAACAATCTCACCCCCGCCTCAGGCCATCGCATCCGTTATCTCCAATTTCACCTCACCGCCTAAAGGTCCGCCGGCGGTGCGTCGCTCTCCACTAACACGTACGGCAACTCGCTTTTGTCCTGTGCACCTGAAGACAGTACTATCCCTTCAAGCCATTCTTTCGAGATATTTTGTGCGAACAACCCGGCGTTCAACCGTTCTGCCGGCGGCCGGCTCAAATACTGCCGGACAAACTCCGTTGCGTCATACCACCGCCCGTCCTTCATGCTGGGCACGGTCTCGCCGACACGGATATCAAATACGGCACCGGGTTCCTTATTCCACTGTTCCCCCGTCCATACCGACACGTCCGCCGAAGAGCAACAGAAACTAAACACGTAATCGTAACTCGCGGCGTTTTCGCCAACGCTGTCCAGACTCGGCAGCCGGAAAACCGCCGCGTTCGTGGAACTGCCCACCAACTCGTAGGGGCCAGGCTCGGAGTTCGGATTCGCCGTCTGATTCGGCTGCACCGTCAGCGTGACTTTGCCGCCGCCTGCCTCGACTACCGACGCCGTCAACGCCTCCGTGATCGGGATCGCCGCAACCAGGTACTTGTCGTGTTCGCTTTGCCCGGGAGGGGCGATTCGCTTCGTGTCAACTCCAAGCCAACGACTGGCAAACGTATAGTCCTTGACATACGCCGCCGCACCCGCAATCTGATCATCCGTAAGATGAAAGACCAGCGTGTCTCCAGTCAGTTCCGGCGGTTCATTTCTGAGTGCTCCATGCGGCATGATAGGCAGCATCGCCCCATCGTCTTTCCTGAAAAACGCATAGTAGAACGTATTCTGTTCAAGCCATATCGGTCGCGGCGGCAAGAGTACAGCGGGCAAAGGCTCCCCCAATGCCATTTCTCCTTCCCTGCTTGTGATTGCGTAGCACGATCGGTTCCCAACAAACAGAGCTCGGCTCAACTGCCAATGCAGCCCGTTGATCGTGTCTCGCACAACCAGGTCCGCCTTCCACAGAACACGATCGTTCGGAAACGGAAGTGGCGGGTCAAACACACATTGCATCGGCGACATCGCGTAGTCGGGCGCTATCACCGTCAAGCTGTTGCCCAACCCCGCAAATAAACTGTGCTGCAACGAAGTGCTCATTCCCGAGTCCGGATCGTCCAACGTGATCTGATACGTCCCGCGAGGTATCTCCTTGAACTGCACCCGCCCCGCGTTGTCCGTCTTCTGTTTGGCGGACCCGGTCGATTGCGACACGAGCGAGACTTCAACACCGCCCGCAGCCGCGCCCGTCTCCGTGCCCCGGCGGACTTCTACCGTCAGCGGGCCGAGCGGATGTTGCCGACGCCGGAAGAGGAAGTGCGGCAGCGCAAGACC